>NZ_QUEB01000019.1:51577-52132 GCF_003477845.1 Clostridium sp. AF34-13 | reverse complement strand
GTAGAGTATTGTGATAAGCTGTTTGCATATGAAAGACATTTTAAAGAAAAAGGTTATTCATACAAACAGATAAAAAATGGTCGTCTCAAGAAAGAAAAACCGGTAATTGAGGCTTTTTTGTCATGGCTTGAAAAGCAGAAACCCATTAAAGGCAGTAAATTTGCCACAGCAGTT
This sequence comes from Clostridium sp. AF34-13, assembly GCF_003477845.1. NCBI lineage: Bacteria > Bacillati > Bacillota > Clostridia > Eubacteriales > Clostridiaceae > Clostridium > Clostridium sp. AF34-13. Next base: position 51,958 of record NZ_QUEB01000019.1, on the reverse strand, counting down.
ACATATGCATTAAATAGAAAAGAACATATGATGACATATCTCGAAGATGGTCGCTGCAGTCTGAGCAATAATTTAAGTGAACAGAAAATGAAATCATATGTTATAGGTAGAAAGGGATGGCTTTTCAGTGACAGTCCTGAAGGTGCAGAGGCAAGTGCCATATCATATAGCATAGCCGAAACAGCATTAGCGAATGGATTAAATGTATATAAATATATAACATATGTATTAGAGAAACGACCTACTGAAGAAATGGCAGACAGTGAATTAGAAAAGCTGTTACCATGGAATGATAAAGTTTTTGAAATATGTAAAATCGAAAGATAGATAAAGAAAAAAATAACTTAGCATAAAGAGTAAAATAATATTTATGCTAAGTTA
>NZ_QUEB01000019.1:0-51567 GCF_003477845.1 Clostridium sp. AF34-13 | reverse complement strand
GCATAAAGAGTAAAATAATATTTATGCTAAGTTATTTTATAATGTACGCCTGAGTTTTTTGCGCTTACGATGATTCAGCGACCATGATTCAAATGGCTTAATTGAAAGCTGTTTTGATAAGATATTAAGCTCAATATTAACAATATCAGGTTCATTATCTAATATTACATTAGCATAGTGAGAAATGTTTTTTCTTTCATTGAAATCAAATGAGCAGTATAGCTTAAAGAAAGAGTCTAATTCTGCACCAATACTTTGTATTAATAAGGCATATTCATTTGAAAATGTAGAAAAATTTGAAGTAGATAACTCTACATAATTAAATGTAGTCATTAATTTTTTCTCAAGCATTAAGTAGTATCCCCAAAAATTGTTTAGAAAATCTTGTCTACGCATCCTATTTATTCCATTCATTAAACTGATTTTTTTATGAAATTCATATATGGAATTATTTTATTGCATTCAATATGGTCTGTATCATTGGCAGATTGAATAGAATATATGAAGTAATAAGGGCTAGAAAAATACCTACTGCAGAAGAAATCAAGGTTTTGTTTTCTTCATAGCGTGTAAATGAGAGTATGAATTCAGAAATACCCTGAAAAATATCAGTTAGAATCAATAAGATAAGTGCAATAATAAGTATATACACAAGATTTCTGTATTCTTGTGTATCTGTAACATCATTTGGAAATTGTCCTGCTATTAATACAAAAGTATTTAGAATTAATACAAGTAAATTTAGTATTCTAATCATTTAATTGCCTCCTTTCGCAACTTTACTATTATATAGCTACACCATATTGATCAAAAATCCATATTTGACCAGTTTCAATCATTTTTGTTAAATATTTTTGCTTTACTTCCTCTAAAAACTCAGTAATAGCATCCGGATGATTTTTCAAAAACAATTGTATATGATTTTCAATATACTCTATTCTAACATTTGCATCATTTAAATCATTTGGACATCTTTTCATTTTCTCATCAATACTATCAAATCCTTTAAACTCTTCAAGTAGGCGTTCTTCCGTCATCTCTATATATTCTGGATTTATATCTATGCCAACACCCCTACGATTCGTCTGCTGACATACTCTTAAACATGTCCCTGAACCGACAAAAGGATCCACAACTACATCATTTTCTTTACTTGAAGCCAATATCATTCGTTCATACAATCCTTCTGGCTTCTGTGTAGGATGTTTTTTTCGATTTTTGTTACAATAATGCATATGAGAAAATTCCCAAACATTTCCAGGATTCGCACCTCGCATATTATTTACCGATCGATAATATTTTTGCGGAACTCGTATTGCATCTAAATCAAATACAAACTTTTTTGCATTTTTTGTAAACATTAAAATATCATCATGTCTCGGACTAAACCCCTTTGTTTTACCAATTCCTTGTGTATAATACCATGTAATCCAGCTATTAAATGTCATGCCCAATTCTTGTTCCAAGATAATATATATATAAGAAATATATTTCATTCCCATGAATATATATATTGTACCATCAGGCTTTAAAACCCTCTTCGCCTCTTTTAGCCAAAGGCGACTAAACTCAAGATAATCTTCAAACTTTAGTTTATCCTGGCTAGTTCCATAATCTTTATTTAAATTATACGGAGGATCTGTTACTATAAGATTTACAGACTCATTTTCCATTTTCTGGAGTTCTGCAATGGCATCTCCACAGATTGCTTCTATTCTTTTATCCATTTATTTTTCTTTGCCTCATTATAAAAATCTTCTATAGTTCTTTTTGAACTATGTAAATATTTACTATCCAACAATTGACACATTTCCCATGTTGTTCTGTATTGATATGTAATATAATGGATATCTTTTATCTGTATTTGTCCAGTTCCTAATGCTGGATTATAGTTAATATCTGCATCACTAATAAATTTCAAATCATATGCGTTATAATCAACAATTTCCATGATTCCATCCATTAATTTTGTTTTTTCGTTTCTTTGAACATATACTTTATGTTTAATTGAAAGAATTACAAACATAAAATCTGGATCTTTTACATATGCAGTTCTAATTCTACTAAAACTTGTAATATTAGGTCCCTTTCCGCTATTAGGAATATCATCTGCTGTAGCCTTAACATCAACATTTCCAGTAATAACTCTATTACATTTCTTGAACTGCAATATGATATCTGCCATTCCTAAACGTTCTTGTGCCTCAACATTTATAAGCTGAAATGGATTATTCATATCATCACGAATACCTGCAAATACTTCCCCCGCCCATGCTTCAATCATTGGGCCTGCAATTTTGTTTATATTTTCTAATGGCAATCCCATTCTAAGATTTGTGTTAATAACAATTCGATTATCTCCCTTTTGTCTCTGCCTATCCAAAATTTGTGTTATCTGTTCAATAACAAATTCACTATCTTCTTTATATGATTCTGACTCTACAGGTACTTTAAAGTTCATATCTTCGTATTTCATTTTCTACCTCTTCTGATGTTCAAATACTGTTCTTATAATTGTATTGAATAACATTTTTTACTGAATTATTCTTTATAATATTACCATGTATTCTTTATTTCAGCAAGCCTATACCATTCTCTATCAGCAGTGAAGAATAAATTTTTGTAATCATCTACAATATCTCATTTTTTTACAATATTTTTCTATTTCAACATTTCCACATTGATTTCATGCCTTTATCCACAGTCACAAGATATAGTTTCCCATATTTTATATGGATTTTTTTATTTATTTTAAAACTTTTTCTGCACCTACCGCAGATACACTGTTTTTACTGGTACTTTCAATATTGGCTTTGGAATCAGTTCATTCAATAAGATTCCTGTATCAGCATTTTTTATCTGGAATAACTAAGAAATCTTTAAATGCTTTTTATCATGCATGTTCTTATGCTAAAAGAGAATTTTATTGTTTATAATACTAGCAATCTGAAATAGTAGAAATATTGTGGGGGGGGGCTTTTTAATAACTTAAAAGTGGCATAAATAAATGATTTGAGTGGGGCAGCAGAACAATTTTATAAAATGTAATGAGAAGGAACCCGTTAGAAATTGGTGCGATCACGAAAGATGAGTACAATGAATGAAGGTTATAATTATCCGGCGAAGGTATAAGAAACTGGATAATTGCATATTTTAATAATGGAGATAAGGGGAAAGGAAAAGGTTTTTCTTGAAATCATGAAACAATCGTGTTATATTATTAGTAGAAAAGATGCCACCGATAGACGGTTGGCCCAGTAAATTATAAGTGAAAATAGCCGCTCAGTTTACCAGACCGGGGCGGCTATTTCTGTGTCTTATCAGTATCCTTACCAAGGGAATATCCTAATCCAAAGCTTACCACTGCGATAAAATCAATAATACTCATTGGCTCAGCCCTCCTTTCGTCAGATTCCCAAATGGGTTTCTATGTAATCGGAGGGTCACAGTCCCTCCGGAGAGGGCCAACCGCCTACCGTTATGGTGGCATCCAATAAAATTCTAACATATCGTATCGCTTTTTTCAATTATACTTTTAAAATCCGCACGATCTGCACAATTCCAAAATGCAAGGGGAGATGGAACATTACATTTCTTTGGATTCCCAGAGATATTTTGCGCCATCTAACAGTGTAATAAGTGCTTTTAGCATAGCTGTGAAATCTTCCTGCAATTCGTTGATCTCATCTTGAAATAAAGCGACGTCTTTGGGTATAATCTCCTGACTGTCGAAAGAGAAGATGTTTTGCTCCAGATCAAGAAGTCGCTGGTACAGTAATTCGACTTCATCAACTAAAGGAAGGATCGTCTCCTTTTTCCCGACAACACAGATACGGTCGTATAAGCAGCTTCTTGTATAAAAGATTTTCTTAGGAAGTCCGCTTGCTTTGATACGGGCTTCGATTTCTTTGCGCTCATATGGTGATGGGCGAAAACTGATTGTTTGGTTTTTATGCACATTGCTCATAGTCATTCATCCTGAATCAAATGGTGTGATTTATCATTTTGCGTGTTGTCTGTTCATGACCAGATACAACTCGTCGTGAATAGTAAAACAAGTAGATCATATCGAATAGCCAGTAGCAGAAATTGCTACTATTTTGCTACTAAAAATCTGCAAAATAGTGTGTAACAGCAGGAATATGCAACAAAAATCAGAACATTTACCGCAAAATACGAAAGAATATTACGGGATGACTAAACCCCCGGGACGAGTTTGAATAATTTTTAAAAGCTCGCAAAGCCTAGTAAAATTGGCATTTGCGAGCTTGATTTTTGCCTTGTGGTACTATTTTGGTACTAAACAGTAATTATTAGATTAGTCAGTCAATATTTGGATTGATCCAAATTGACGAACGATACTGGGATTTTCTTCTGGATATTCTTTTAACAGTATTTTGTAGCCAGAATCAAAATAGGCTGCAGGGAATAGACTACTAACTGTTAGAAATTCATTTGTACCAAGCCATTTAAATCCTAATTTTGAAGGTATTTTCGCAATGCCAATTATAAGATCACTATAATCAATGGGATATGTATTGGTTTTACGAAGCATATATGCATGTTGTGCATGAGGTCGTAAGAAATATGATGGAAGAGATTTTCTTAAATCAACTAAACGCGACTTTTTGCCTTCGTATACTCCTTTGTATTCAGAAACAGTTATTGCGTCTGTGGCTACAAGAAGAATATATGAGTACTCATTTGGGGTTTTGTAAAAATAAACATACTCATGAGAATTTATTACTTCAGATTTAGCTTGGTGAAGTGCAAACCATAGGGCAACCCAAACATTATCCACTACGTCAATATGAGATGTTTTGATTCCGTAATGCTGTAGTAGAGGTTCTAAAATTTTGCGATCATATTGTTTAAAAGATTTAATGTTTCTTTGAATGAAATTCATCTTTTGGTTATAGCTTGCGGTGATTGAATCAAAACGTGTGCGACCTCTGTATAAGGAAGGTGTGAGCGAACCATTGAAAAGGTCTGTTTGTCCACGTAAGAATACATTGTGTTCCAAATTATTCATATACTTGCCATAGCCAATAAATTGTGTTAAGTCATGAACAGTTTCGATAGTGTAGATGTTAATTGATTCACCACATGATAATATTATCGGTTCAAAAGTAATGTTTGAAGGCGTTTTTTTCTCAAAATTTAGTACTTTGTAGAGCATAGTTAAATCTCCTTTCTTATGCCTGAGGCCATGTAATTTTCCATTCAAAATATTCATTTGGAGAAATCTCTCCGTTATTTAATTTCGTTTTTATTTCACACCATTCCGAAAGGAAATCATTTACCAATCCATATTCAAAAGTTAATGCGACAGGTGAGCCTGCACTTTCATAATCATCTTCATTGTAAGTTGGTCTGGCATCCTCGGAAGGTTTAGCTGGAGTCATTGCAGTCAGATGAATCAGGTTGCCGGGAGCTGTGTACTCTGGGAATCTTGTTCCTTTTCCACGGGCAGGAAGTGATGAGGCACTTTCTTCAGGTCTGTTACTTTATGCATCATACCAGCTCCATTTCATCTTCCATTTTTACAAATCCATATTTTTCATACAATGGCCGCCCCATATCTGTTGCCTCTAAGGCTATCTGCGACACGCCCTGTTCCCTCGCATCATTTACCAGTAAATCCAATGTATGAAATGCAATCCCCTGTCTCCGATATTCCGATGCTGTATACATATTCATAATATAAGCCTTTTTACCTGTTGGATTATGGTAGGTCGGCATAACCTGATAAAAACTCAATCCACCAGCTCCGATAAACTTTCCGTTATCATACACCAAATATGCAATATGCTCACCGCTTTCCAACGCACGCCTATAATAGGCATATGATTCTTCCTCAACAACAGACATATCCTCATCATCTGACAACTTATTTGCTGCACGAAGGACAATTATTCTTGTTCTTACCAATTCATCTATATCTTCCATTGTTGCTCTTTTACATTTAAATCTTTCTACCATCCTACACCTCTACCAGCAAAGACTCTCCTTTTGAATAATCTCCACTTATCCATTGCCATTGTTCAGAAAGTTCTATTTTCTCGTTTTCTTGTACAGTTGGCACACTATGGCACTTACCTGTCTTTATTTGCATATTCTGATTCATGTGGTGATACACAAAATCAAGTTCCCCATTACATAAAACCGATCCAATCAACGAACCTTTTAATATATCTCCACCGCTATATTCAGTCCACAATAGATTTCCATTCTGATGATATGTAAAGTTGGTCTGTTCACCAACCTCACCGTTTTCAGAATTCATTTTGGGAATAAATTTTCTTCCATCATAATTTATATCTGTCGAGATTTTATGAAGTTCCTTTTCCATAACCTCATACGCAAGTATTACTCCATTTTCTACAGGATAACGCTCATGCATTACAGTCACAAATCCGAGCTTTTCATAAAGGGCTGCCACCGGAAGTGACGCATCCAGATATGTCTTATCAAATTTTTCGCCAATCTGTTCTTCAATATTTTTCATAATAAAAGTGCCATATCCCTTTTTCTGGTGTTCCGGAAGGACATAAACTCTTGTAATGTGATCATCCACAAAACAACCTGTTGCTACGATTGTTCCATCTATTTTTAGTACACTTACATAACCATTTTTAATATCCTTTTCTATAGCATCCTCTCTAATCATTTTTTCATCCAATCTATATCTTAAAGTTCCATCAACCCGTTTTCGTCAAAGTAATAAATATTCTCTTTCTTATGTCCATACTTTGAATCTGGAAATGCTATGTGCGGTTCAAATGTAAAATATTTTACATCAGCAAGTTTGGTCATATTACCTTTTTCAATGTAAACTCTATCACCTTTGGTTTTTACAATGGAATGCCCCAGATTGCCCATAAAATCAAGATTCACAAATCCATTTTCTACGATGTACCTATTCATATGATAGTACAATTCCTCAAAGGTTGTTTCCTTCGTGGCAAAACGCAATAATTCTATATGTAATTTTTCTTCCATCTGCAGACCGCTTTTCCATTCCGGATTTTCAATCAGCCCTATATCCTCTACAACCTTACCATTTCCCACAATAATAGTTCTCGCATAATCTCCCCAGATATTCCCCATCTGCGGACTTAAATCAATGGTTATTATATCGTTGTTTCCTATAACTCTATTCGAAGTTACATACTACTTACCAGATACAGAAACAGTTGTTTCATCTCCTGCAAATACAAATGCACCAACATCCCAATACCAGAACGAATCTGCACCCAACTCTAACAGTTTTTCCTCACAAAACTTTCGGATCTCAAGTAAATTCATTCCCGGCTTGATAATTTTTTTAATGTATTCTATAGTCTGTTTCGCTACCAGCTGTATCCGACTGTAAGACTGCCTTTCTATCTGCAGATACTTTTCAATCAATTTAGGCTGAATCAACGGATACGTCCAGTTTTGGGGCAACTCATCCATAAGCTCAACCTTCTCTATCTCACTTTCCAGCTGGCCTGAAAATTCCGTTATTTCCGCAAAACATAATAATCCAAATGTTTCCTCACCGGTCTCATTTACACTATTCTTACCCTTGACGGAATAAACGCATATTGGCTTAATATCAAACTGTATGGCACCTGTTTCTTCCTGAAGTTCTCTCTTAGCAGTTTCCAAAATATCCTCTCCAGTTTCTCTATGCCCTCCCGGCACTTCATATGTATCTCTTTCTTTATGCTTGCAAAATACCCACTTGCCGTTACTCTGTGAAATAATTACTGCAAATTTCAATAGTTCGTCATTAACTGTATCATAAAATCTTACTTCCACCATATTTCCTCTCCATGTACATATCTATAATATTTCATTCTCAATAAAATCCGCAATTCCCTCTTCATCATTTGAACCAATTACAATATCCGCTCTCTCTTTTACCTCATCAATCGCATTCCCCATTGCAACACCTGTTCCACATAATTCAAGCATTCCGATATCTGCATAATCATCTCCAAATGCAATAATTGAATCTGTACTAAATCCACATACTTCCGTAATCTTCATAATTGCGTTTTCTTTCGTCACATTCTTTTTTGTAAACTTGTACCAAAATCCATCAGAGAAACGAATACAATCACAATCAGAGAGACTTCGAGCCAGCTTATCTGCCTTATCTTGATTAAATATCTCAACACACATTTTTAATGAACATTCGTTAAAATCTGAAAAATCTGTATAAATACTATCTCCCCAACTCTTATCTAACTTCTTAGGATCTATTTTATAATTCCAATAATGTGCATCTATTGTGTCTATCGTAATTTCGCAATCATTTCCACAAATATTTCTTGCCATGTCAATCATCACATTCGTTTCTTCTTCGGAAAATTCTGCCCTATAAATATATTCTGTTTTGTATTTTACTAATGCACCTCCACTCGATATTAAAATATCGGGCATCAATTCATTTAAAAATACCAAAGAGTTTTGCTCACTTCTGGAGGTGGAAACACCTATCAATATATCATTTCCCCTGCATTTTTTTAGAGCTGATAATGTTCTGGTTGATATTGTTTTGTCACTCTGTAATAAAGTTCCGTCTAAATCAAATAAAAGAAGTTTGCATTTCTTCATATCATTTTTTCCTTTTCATTCTTCTGAATAATTACATTTGCATCAATTACTCTCCCCACAAATAGAGCCAAACTAGAGCCATTTGATAAAACAAATGCCGGAAACCCGCATGAATACAGGCTTTCGGCATTTCTGTCCGTTATTCAAACTCTACAAAGACTAACGCTTTTTGTTTAGGAATTATTCTCTGTAATGTTTCTCGTTCTTTTGATTATTTGATATATCCATATTATCCTGCCTATACGAGCTAATGTTATCATTTTGTTATCGGCATTGATAACACCTACTCGATAACTGTGGATAATAACTATATGTAGCATGTCAAATTATAAGCTATTTTGCTTAGAGATTCAACACAAAACTGAAATTTTACTTTTCCTTATATTCATCTGGTATTGCTATTTGAAATTTTTCACACAACAGCATCACATCATGCACATCATTTTTATCGTGTTCATATCCCAAATGAAGCATTACCTGACTCAATGGTTCAATACAAGAAACAGTTATATCTCCAACTTTTCCAATACCGGAAAAAGTTTTTGATGGAAATATATCTCCCTCATAAACAATTCCGTCATCTGTAAATTCAAAACAATGTAAATCAATGATTCTTTGTTTATCATCTTTCCAGACAGTATGACCATCCGTTGTATAATCAGTATTTACTTCCTCAAATCCATGCTGCTTAATCACATAAATATAATCATGATAATGTTTCAGTTCAACAAACAAATCAATATCATTGTGTATTCTTGATTCTCTTTTAAGAAGTGCATCAACACCCCATCCGCCATCTAAATATACTTTAATTTCGTTTTGCAAAGCATATTTTATAATTTCACATGCATCTTCTGTACGTACCATAATCTATCCTCCAAATTCAAATCTTTGTATGCTTTCCAACTCACTAAAAGCCTGAAATTTGTCAGTCTTTCATCCTTTTTGTTATCAATCACCAATTAGCTGTAATCCATTAGGATTTAGCTGATATATTTTATCGCACACCTCTTCAATATACTTTCTATCGTGAGAAATGCTAATGACAGCCCCCGGAAATTCTCGGAGCATTTTTCTTATTACCGGACCGGACAATGGTGAAAAATTTCTTGTCGGTTCATCCAGAATAAGAACATTTGCACCACTTAAGCTCATCCTCAAGAGAAGCACTTTCGCCTTTTGTCCGCCTGATAACTCCCGAATCGGATGCTCCATTTCATCTGGTGTGTATTTAAGTGAACCAAGGTATGTTCTAATTCTTGTACGCTCTTCTTTATCTCCTGTTTTATCAAGGTAATCAACCGGTGTAACATCCAAATCCAGCAGGTCTTCATAAGTTTGAGGCATATATTCTGCTTTAATGTCATTCCGATTTAGGAGTTCTTCCGCTATCTTTTTTAGAAGAGTCGTTTTTCCTGCCCCGTTGGCTCCTATCATACAGATTTTTTCTGAACCTTTTATTTTTAAATGAATTCCTTCTGCTAAAATTCTTTTGCCATCCGGAGTCACAAGCTTTGAAAGTTCATATTCTATGACCGTTTTTCCTGCGGGAATGTGTGAGTTTTCATCCCCTAATTTGACAAAGATTGCTTCTTCCTGTTCCGGCATCTGAGTCATATTTTCATCTTCTTTTTCAAATCTTCGTTCCATTGCCTTAACCGTATGCATTTTGTCCTTTAAGTTTTTGGCAACAGACGGTGCTTGTCTGGTACAACTTCTTAATGCACCTTGTACACTCTGCATAACTCTTTGATATTTTTCATCGCGAATCTTTTTCTCCCTACGGTCACTCAGTGCCCGCTGTTTTTGGATTTCAAATTTATGAAGCCGTTCTTCCACATAGCGTCTATAGGGAAGCTTTGCCACGGTATATCTCGCCTTTGTTTTTCGTATAATCTGCTCGATATGTATCACCATGTTGGCAGTACGCTCTATCAGCGTTTCATCGTGTGAAATAAAAAGCACAATGTGCTTCCAGTCATTTATGATTTTTTCCAGTAATGTAAGCGTCGCAATGTCGATGTCATTGGAAGGTTCGTCCAACAACAGCACAGAAACATCGCGAATGAAAAGCCTCATAAGTTGTGTCTTGACTTTTTCGCCTCCTGAAAGACTACCCATTGTCTGGTTACTGTAGAAAAAATCATTTTTCATTCCAAATTTTCCCGCAATAACAGACAATTCTTTAGGCGTTTTCTCCCAGAATATTTCCTCTTCAGAAAAATATTCGTATATTGTTTTTTCCTTATCTTCATCGAGCATCTCCTGCGGAAGATAACCAAGACGTTCGTGTCCCATTATCCTTTCCCCATCTGCTTCTATATAGTTTTCTACAAGCGACGGATTGTATATCCACTTCATTAATGTCGATTTCCCATTTCCCTCTTCTCCAATAATAACTGCCTTATCTCCATCATTTAGCACAAGGTTGAAATCATTAAGAATTATTCTCAGGTCTTTTTTATGTGTTAAATTTAATTTTTTTATCTGCAACATTAAAGTTTCTCCTTTTCGAAGTCTGAGCCAATTATTATTTTGAACACACAAAAACGAGTCTTTTTTGCATACGCAAAAATAGACTCGCTAAATAGACCCTTATTTCTTTTCCAAAAGGAAAACAAAGGAAATGCCTCTTGCGATAATCCAACTTAAGCGTACACAAAACAAACCTATTCTCTACAGGCTCAATAACTATATGTGTCTTACTTAAATCAAATTATCTATTAATCATTTCCTCACCTTACACAAAATGTGCCTTTCTTTCTTCTAATGGCAATACTATCATACTGTATTTTTTGTGTCAATACATTTCACCTTATGGAAGTGCAAATTAAAATTTTCACTTCCTAATTATACATCCAACCATTACGAAATTCAATCTTTCACAACCTCTTTACAACCACAACCACAGCACTCCAGCAAACGCAGGAGCACCATACCGTAAAACGCTTATGTGTAAATCAACTCCGTTCCTACAACTTCCCTCACACAAGCCTGAATATTATTCATTCTTCCAATCCATTCGTAGGGATTATCTTTCTTTAATTGTTCCGTCACATCTTGTCTGTCGGCATATTCCTTTACCAGTCGAAGAAACATATCCTCTGCTTGCTTATCGACTTCTGCAAGATAACTATGCAGCTTTCCGCTTGTCAGCAGGTTCATATATAACACTTTATAGTGTTCCTTTAAATGCCTTGCATGTCGTTTCCCCCATAAACCAATCGGCTCTATTTCTTCTTCGGCTGGTACTGTGATGTTCGGCAATAAATAATCACCCACCTGTCTATAAGTTCCGCCCATTTCTTCAAAAATTGTCTTTGTCATTTTCCTTTTCCTCCTGTGATTTTTGTCTATCGTGATCGTGTATTATCACGCTTGCGACCTTTAACTGTTCTTGCCTGCTCCAACAAATCATCTATCTGTTTGCGACCAAAAACCTTACGGAGCAGGCTGTAATCTTTATTTTCTGCTTTTAGGATTTTGTTTTCTTCGGTCAATCTTTCATTGACTTTCTCCAAACGCTGATTGGTGCGGTATAACTGTGCATTCGCTGTATTCAGCCTATGATAGTTGTCCCACCCCTCAAAGCAGCGGGCAAGCACCGTTTTGACAAGTTGCTTCAATTTCCTTACAACCGGCTCTGCCATTTTGGTTTTATATGCCTTTGCAGTCATAAATTTCTCTGGTTCTGGCAACTGATATTTCGGTGCAGTATCAAGCTCTATTTCAAGATTTGACAGCTCGTCTTTTGCCTTATCATAGTTCAATACTCGTTCCGACAACACATCAAATTCAATCTGTTTCTGCTCGATTTTCGCACCTAATGCCGCCACTTCTTTTTCTCTTTCCTGCTTTTTATAATCCAAAACAGAAAGATGTTTTTCGTGTGTGCCTAAATGTTCCCACTCAATCCCATAACGTTCCATCACCGCCGCAAGCTGTTCTTTTTCGGACTGTATCCATTGCGACCACTCCGTATCGCCACGACTGCCGCCCTTAAAACCTTGCGTTGCAAGAGCCTGCTTTAGTGACACTCTTGTATCAAGTCCACGCTTGCTGCCTGTGGTAAAAGGTACAAAATCTATGTGCAGATGTGGTGTAGCTTCATCCATATGCAGATGAGCCGAGAACACCCGAAGCTGTGGATTTCGCTCCTGAAAACCCTGATAGTATTCATCTAAAATCTGCTTTGCCAGTTCTCCGTTTTCCGTATCGGCGTTCATATTTCCCTTACCGCCCACCTGTAAAATGATTTCGTGGAACGGTTTTTCCTGCTTGGAACTTCGGATTTTTTCATAATAATCTTTTATCTTTCGGTCTGACCTTATCTGCTTGGCATTGTATCTTTCCAATGCTTCATCAAACAATTCGTGATAAACTGTCTTTATATTTTCATTGCAGTAGTCGATATTGAGATGAGTACGAGTTCCGTCTACATTTTCTGCTCGGAACTTTCGGCTATTGTGATTGACCGAGCCTTTACCGACCATTGCACTTATCGTTCTCTGCATTTTTTCATCTCCCATCTGTAAATTTCAACATTCTCAGGTTTTGTTACTTTTGTCAAAAGTAACGCAAAAGCACTTTTGACGGGTACACCCATCAAAAATGCGACCTGTAAACAGGTTTTGCGTTCTCCGAAGGCTCTCCGAGGGGTGAGCGTGTGCCGGTGGCACACACGCCTGCGAACCGACCGAGCCAGCAGGCGAGACCAAAGAGCCGCCTTTGAAAAGGCACTCTCTGCACACTCCCCTAAACTTTATCCGGTGTCAAAGTGTGACGATGGTGACAATGTTTTTCACAGCGTGCTGCTCTCAAAAACATTGACACCTTTGACACCGTTTGTCACGCCGTCTGCTCGGTTTCTTTCCAAAGTGAAACCTTTCTTCCGTCGTGTGTGCGGCTGTTCTGATAACGGATACCGTAATCACGAAACAGCCTGCTTGCGTTGATACTGAGCCTTAAAGAAAGTACATTCGGCTTTATATCCACCGCAAGCCTTTCGCAAAGTTCCGAAGCAGTTCCTTCCCATCTGTCACTTTCCGAAAAGAGCGTATCCGCTATCTTCTCAAGCAGAGGTTCGGGCGGTTCTTTCCACATCTCCGTTTCCGATTTTGCAAAGTTCCACACCAATCGCTCGCTGTCCCTTACAAGATGGATTTTCATATCCTGCTGGTCTCTGCCAGCAACATCAAGTGTGGCATTGTTGGAAGTACGCTTGTCCTTACTGAGAACAAATGCACCGTCTGCCGCACCCATCAGACCATTCGTGCCTGAAATCATATCGAATATATCTTCCGATTTTTGTTTGCGTGTATGATGAACAATAAGCATTGAAACCTTGTAACTGTCTGCCAACGCTTTCAGCCTTGCCACAACATCATAATCACTTGCGTAGCTGTAATCTGCTCCGCCTGCTTCACGCACACGCTTTAAGGTGTCTATGATAATCAAGCCTGTGTCTGGGTGTTCCCTCATAAACCCTCTTATCTGTTCTTCCAGTCCGCCATTGACCGTTTTACATTCCGTTGCGAAATACAGATTGCCTGTCTCCTTTGCACCGAACATCTGAAACAATCGCTTCTGCAAACGTGGGTAATCATCTTCAAGGGCAAAATAAAGCACCGTTGCCTTACGCACCTTATACTCCCAAAGCGGTGTGCCTGTGCTGATATGATAGGCAAGCTGTGCCATCATAAAGCTCTTTCCCACTTTCGGGGAACCTACGAAAAGGTAAGTTCCCCTTTGGAGCAGACCGTCGATAAGTGGTGTCTGAACCTCAAACACCGTATCATACAGCGTTGTCATTGATACTGTTTTCAGATAGGAAGGGTCTAACTGTCTGAGTATTTCCCTTTGCATTTCTTCAAAAGATTGCTCGTACCCCTTGAAATCCGTATCCTGATTGACTATACTATTGTCAGTACATTTGGAAAGTGACTGTTCCGCATCTGTTGCCGCAGATACATTTGGAATAGTCATTTCTTTTTTATTCTCCATTCGCATCCTCTCCTTTCAAACCGCCGAGAATAATGGAAATCAGTTCTATTACACTCAGCAGTTCATCATCCACACCTTTTCCTGCTTCAATCCTTTTCAGTTCCGCAAGGACTGTGGCAAATTCCGTTTTCAACGCCTTATACACTCTCGGATTGCCCTGTACCACCACATCCTGATTTAAGCAACGGCGGTAACAATACTCCTGTTTTGGCAATCCTGATAGAGCTACAGCTCTGTTAATGAGTTCGTTTTCTTCGGGCGATACTCGAAACCCTACTGTGATATTCCTCCAACGATTTTTGTTATCTCTGTTCTTAGCTGACATTTTCAAAATCTCCTTTCCCTAAATCATCTAATTTTTCTGCCATCTCAATCTGCTTTGACGGAAAGAGGTGTGCGTACTGATAAGTAATATCAATACTTTCGTGACCAACTCGGTCAGCAATCGCCACCGCAGAAAAGCCCATATCAATCAAGAGTGAAATGTGGCTGTGACGGAGATCGTGAATGCGGATACGCTTCACGCCTGCCGCCTTTGCCCCTCTGTCCATCTCGTGATGAAGATAGCTTTTCGTCACCGTAAAGATACGGTCTTTCTTCTTCAATCCGTAAAGCATACCGAGATATTCTTTCATTTCCTCACACAGAAACTTCGGCATTTTAATCGTGCGGTTGCTCTTTTTCGTTTTCGGAGAAGTAATCACATCCTGCCCTTTCAAACGCTGATAGGATTTATTGATTGTGACTGTTTCCTTATCAAAGTTGAAATCTGCCGGAGTCAAAGCTAACAGCTCGCCCTCTCGGATACCGCACCAGTAAAGCATTTCAAACGCATAAAAGGAAACAGGCTTGTCCATCATCTCAAAAGAGAATTTCTTGTATTCTTCCTTTGTCCAGAACAGCATTTCCTTGTGTTCCTCACGTCCCATATTTCCCACCTTTGCCGCAGGATTGGAACGCAGTTCATAGTAGCGGACAGCGTGATTGAAAATGGCGGACAACTGATTGTGCAGCGTTTTCAGATACGTCTGTGAATAAGGCTTTTTCTTCTCATCACGATAGGCAAGCATTTCATTCTGCCAAGTAATAATCTCCTTTGTGGAAATCTCGCTGATTTTCAGTTTCCCGAAATACGGAAGTATCTTTGTGCGTATGATATGCTCTTTGGTAAGCCACGTGTTTTCCTTCAAACGGTTCTTCACATCATTGATATAAAGCTCCGTAAAGGCTTCAAAACTCATATCAAGGTCTGAAGAAGTCTGCAATTTGAACATTCTTTCCCATTCCTGTGCTTCTCGTTTGGTAGCAAAGCCACGCTTGCATTTCTGCTTGCGTTCCCCTTTCCAGTTCACATACCTTGCCATCACATACCAAGTACCGTTATCTTCATTCTTAAATACCGGCATTTACATTTCCCCCTTTCCTGCTCCGTAGAGCCTTTCGTAAAAATACTGGCGATTTACACGCCCTGCAATCGTAATAAAGCCCTTTGCTTTCAATTCCTCATTTAATTGTCTGATGAGTTTATATGCATAAGGTTTTGATACGTTTAGTTCCTGAGCCACATCTTCGGCTCGGATAAATCTGTTTTCCATATCCTTTTTCTTCCTTTCTTAAAATAATTTTTTGCTTGCCGCTTTCTCCGTGTTAAAGTTCCAACAGGCACTCCTGCTTGTCGGCAGGCGCTGTGCTGTCCCAATGCACCGCAGTACATCAGGCGCTCGCTCGTATAGGGGTTCCCGAAAAGTCGGAGACTTTTGGGGAAGAGGAGGAGCAGTGCAGCGAATGAGCTTTTGTGCTTGCACACAAGCGAACGATACGGAACTTGCTCCGACGAGGTCTTGGCGGTTTGGCTTTTCGGACGGTCATTCAGTTGTCGCATTAAGCATATTTGTTTAATTCGTAATTTATTTTACTAAACATATTTGCTATTGTCAAGTGGTTGCAAAGAAAATATTAAACATTTTTGTTTCGGTTTTTCTTGACTTCCACTAAACATTTCTGCTATACTTATTTCACTAAATATAAAAGGAGCGTATCATTATGGCTATCAGCGAAAGAATACATTTTTTCAGACTAATGCGTGGTATGACACAAAAGTATCTCGGTACAGCAATCGGTTTTCCAGAAAAGAGTGCTGATGTGCGTTTGGCACAGTACGAAACTGGTACACGCAAACCGAAAGCAGACCTTACAAATGCATTGGCACAGGTGCTTGATGTTTCTCCACAGGCTCTTGATGTTCCTGACATAGACAGCTATATCGGTCTTATGCACACTCTGTTTACCCTTGAAGATATTTACGGTCTTACTGTCAGTGAAGCAGACGGAGAGGTATGCTTAAAGGTCAACAAGGACAAAGGCAGAGAAGCATATGAACTCCTCAAAATGCTGTATGCTTGGAAAGAACAGGCAGACAAGCTATCTTCCGAAGAAATCAACAGAGAAGAATACGATAACTGGCGTTACCATTATCCAGAGTTCGACACCACACAGCGTTGGGCAAAAGTTCCATCACAGGAATTAAGTGACGCTCTCGTGGAAGCATTCAAAGACCACTTGAAAGATAAATAAGCACCTACAGGACCTGCCACTGGCAGCTCCCTACAGATGCTTTGGCAACGACAAAAAAGCCCTTAACTATGGTTATTAACCACAGCTAAGGGCTTAGTTTATAATATGGAATTTGTTCAGAGCCAAGCTCCGAACTTTAGTCTGCAAGCCACCTGTTAATTGTTCCGTTACCCATAAACCACTGGATAACAAGAATAATGGCACTTGCTATGACTGTTATCAATTTGTTATCAAAAGACTAATCGAAATCGCTGAAACCCGCATAAACACTGGCTTTTTTAAGCAACTCGATTTATTCAAACTCTATCGTTCCAGGTGGCTTACTCGTCAGATCATAAAATACTCGATTGACTCCTTTCACCTCATTTATAATTCTACTCATTACTTTCTGAAGCACATCATATGGTATCTCGGCACTGTCCGCTGTCATGAAGTCTACCGTATTTACTGCTCTTAATGCTACTGCATAGTCATAAGTTCTCTCATCGCCCATTACACCTACTGAACGCATATTTGTGAGAGCGGCAAAATACTGTCCGATGCTGCGGTCAAGTCCTGCATTTGCGATTTCTTCGCGGTAGATTGCATCTGCCTCCTGAACTATCTTAACTTTCTCGGCTGTTACTTCACCGATAATTCTGATTCCAAGTCCCGGTCCTGGGAATGGCTGGCGGAATACAAGATTTTCAGGTATTCCAAGTTCAAGTCCTGCCTTGCGCACTTCGTCTTTGAAAAGATTTCTGAGTGGCTCTATTATTTCCTTGAAATCTACGAAATCAGGAAGTCCCCCTACATTGTGATGAGATTTGATTACTGCTGATTCTCCACCCAGTCCACTCTCTACCACATCAGGATAAATTGTTCCCTGTGCTAAGAAATCAACTGCTCCGATTTTCTTTGCTTCTTCTTCAAAGACACGTATAAATTCTTCACCAATGATTTTTCTTTTCTGCTCCGGTTCTGTTACACCTGCAAGCTTGTCATAATAACGCTGCTGTGCGTTTACTCTTATAAAGTTTAGGTCAAACTGACCGTTTGGTCCAAATACATTTTCTACTTCGTCACCTTCGTCTTTTCTGAGCAAACCGTGGTCTACAAATACACAAGTAAGTTGTTTTCCGATGGCTCTTGATAAAAGTCCTGCTGCCACCGATGAGTCTACTCCGCCTGATAATGCAAGTAAAACTTTTCCATCTCCTACTTTATTGCGTATTTCTTCTATTGATTCTTTTACAAATGAATCCATTCTCCATGTGCCTGCACATCCACATACTTCGCGCACAAAGTTGTAAATCATCTTTGTTCCGTTTTCTGTATGAAGAACTTCCGGATGGAACTGAATAGCATAGAGATTTTTGCTTACATTCTGTGCTGCTGCTATAGGACAATCGGCTGTCGAAGCTGTAACCTCAAATCCCGGTGCTGCTTCTGCAATTCTGTCAAAATGACTCATCCAGCATATGGATTTCTTTGGAAGATCTTTCTGAAGCACTGAATTGTCAGTAAAGTTAATCTCTGTCTTTCCGTATTCTCCGACCTCCGGAGTGATTACCTTGCCGCCAAGCACATGCATCATAAGCTGTGCACCATAGCAAAGTCCAAGTACAGGAATTCCAAGTTCAAATAATTCTTTTGAGTATGTTGGCGAATCTTCTTCATAACAACTATTTGGTCCACCTGTAAGAATAATTCCTTTAGGAGCCATCGCCTTGATTTCTTCAATTCCGGTACGATAAGAATATATTTCACAATATACATTGCATTCACGGACACGTCTTGCAACAAGCTGATTGTACTGCCCGCCAAAATCAATGACTATTACTTTTTCCTTATCCATTGATATTCATCCTGCCATTTATAAGTATTTTTTATAAATAGCTTTTCCTTTCCTTAATTTTCGTAAAACCCTTATTAACTATTATAAATTAGGCTCATAACAAAGACAAGAGTTAATTTTAATTTTCACATGACATTGGTAACAGTTCAGCTGCATAGCAGCGACTGACAGCTTGCTAGCAGGTTTACGGATGTAATAAATGAGGGGCTGAACTGTTACTGACATTGACTGTATATGTTATTGTTTACTTACAAACCTGACACTAGCCGTCAAAGTTATGCCAACAAAAACTCTCCAAAAATCAATGATACAGTACACTAATAAACAGCTTAAAATTACTATTTTAATATTCAATTTAAACTATCTGCCTAATTTTCTCCACCAGGCTAACATCTGCCGGCAACCATTCTACCTCATAAATCTGTTCCTTTTGAAGCCATCTTGCCGCCTCATGTTCTTTTAATTCAAGGTTTCCTGACACCACCTCACACCAAAAACATTGCATAGACAAATGAAATTTAGGATAATCATATTCTACGGTTTTTATGTAATCCCCTACTTTTATTTCCGTTGCAAGTTCCTCCATTATCTCTCTTTTTAATGCTTCCTGTGGTGTTTCTCCTTCCTCTACTTTTCCTCCCGGAAATTCCCAGCCTCCTTTAAATTCCCCATATCCTCTCTGCGTTGCAAATATTTTCTTTGGTGTATTTATATTGTCACATATTACTGCTGCAACTACATTTACTATCTTTTTATCTGTTTCCATAATCGATTTTCAATTCCTTTCCACAATTTAAATCATTTTTACATTCTTAATCCACAAAATACTCGTAAATATCCTCACGAACGGAATGTTCCAGCTTCATTTTAAAATTCATTATAGGAAGTTTCTGCCCCTTATCATTTTTTATTTCCGTCTGCATATAATCAACCGGAGAAACTTTTCCCATATAATAAAAATCTGTTCCTTCTCCATCACTTTTCTTGATAAATAAATATATTTTTAACCCGATTTCTTTATAATTTATAATCTTCTGACTCTCCGGACTTTCAAGACTTACCTTGCTTCTTGTCATCCAACTAAATAATTGATTATTAATAAACTGGTCTTCATATTTTGTGCTATTTGCAATGTCCTCTTTCTTCTCATATGTTACAAATATTGGACATGTATTATGCTTAATCCTGTAACCGTAAACTGTTGAGCTGTCATCATGTTCCCAATTTAATATCCTGCATACATCTTTTCTTGAATATTTTTCATATAATACAAGATTGTCCTCATCATGATTTTTAAATAAATCCTCGTAACGCCTCAAACCATATCTGACAAGACACTTCATTTCATTTACAAATCGGGTATTATTAAACAACGAATAAAAGAGTGTAGCCCGTCTTAACATCCCATTTTTTGCTTCATCCGTACTTATAAATTCTATGTCATTATACCGTTTTTTCTCTGCTGGTGCATTTACAAATACTTTTCCCAAAACATTTAATGCCGATACATAATCTGACTCACGATATTTCTCACCTTTTTCTTCGAGAAGTATTTTGTAAGTTTCCAAACTTATCTTTTCATTATTTAAAAGGCTGCTAATCATCAAAAGTTCATGTATCCTTTTTCCATTTACAAGCGATGATATAAATTCCAGTATTGCTTCCTCTTTATCGCTAAATGAAACAGTAAAGTCTTTATCTACTGATTTTACAAACTGGTCATATGATTTTGAATATTGAATAAACAACATCGGGTCAATCTCACCATACTCATAAAAATCAAATACATTTGGTATTCTGCCAAGTTTGTATTTTAGAGCAAAATATTTTTCACGCAATAAATTCTTTGTTGTTTTTGAACTGTCAATAGATTCAAATATTCTTTTTTTACTTATCTCATCAAAATGTATTGTAGACTCACCCGGAATTACTCTTGAGCCTTCTCTTACATATTTGCGGATTGTGTCCTTGTTATATGTTCTGTCACCTGACAATGCAATAGGAATCATAAAATTATTCATATAGTTTCCTATAAAATCAAGTATTACTACATATTCTTTGCCCTCATATTTTCTAAGACCTCGCCCCAACTGTTGTATAAATACTATAGGCGATTCTGTTGGTCTTAACATAACAACCTGGTTTACTGACGGCATGTCAACACCTTCATTAAATATATCAACCGTAATTATATAATCAAGTGCATTTTCAGATTCATCCTGTTCAAGCCTCAAAATAGCTTTTGATAATTATTTGAAATAAATTCCGGTCTATATGCAAGACTTGAATTGTTTGCATAATCGACAAATGCTGTATTAAGCCCTGCTTTAATCTTTTCTAAATTTGTATTTTCTTTCATAACAATTCTCATTTCTGCACACATTTTTCCTTATCAAGATTGTGTCAAGTGTGCTAAAACACAATCTTTCTATTACATATCCATTCTACCAATTTTCACCTTTTCAAGCAACCACAACCACTTTATGCTATAATACTCATAGGTAATTGTAAAAATTTCCACAAAAGGAGGTATTATAAATTGAAAAAGAAACATACAAACCACACATTGAAAAAGGCAATATCCCTAACTGCTGCCACAACAGTTTTATGCACCGGCATTTTTACACCTGATTTTTTCAGCACACAGTCTGTCACGGCGAAAACTATATCACAAAAAACAATTACTGTTACCGATAACTCTTCCTCTACGACAATTTTATGTACAAACATAATACAATCCATCGCCAAAGCAGTAGACACGAATACAACAAATACACCAACAAATGTGACTGCAAAATCTACAACTATCAACATTCAGGACACAATGTCTACAACAGACACAACTACTACAGAAGCCCCGGCTTCAACACCAGCAGCAACTAAGAAACCGACATCTACTAAAACACCGGCAACAACTAAAAAGCCGGCTGCCACAAAGAAACCTGTTGCCGCCAAAAAACCACAGAAAAAGAAATCCAACATAACTAAGATTACTATCAGTGCTGCCGGTGACTGCACTCTTGGTTCTGACTACAAATCGCCATCCGGTGTTAATTTCTATGCCAAGTACAATGAGAAAAAAGACCCGTCTTATTTTTTTAAGAATGTAAAGAGTATTTTTAAGAAAGACAACCTTACGCTTGTCAATTTTGAGGGTACTTTGACTAAGAGAAATACCCGTGCAGACAAGACTTTTGCTTTTAAGGGCAATCCGTCTTATCTCAAGATTTTACAGAAAGGCAATGTCGATGCGGTTTCTTTTGCAAATAATCATTGCCATGATTATGGCGAAGGCAGTTACAATGATACTATTGCTGTTTTTAAGAAAAATAAAATGCCTTATGCTTCTTATGGTAAAGTTTCCGTTTATAAGACTAATGGAAAGAAAATTGGCATGATTGCCGTTAATGGTCTTGATGGTGTTTCATCGAGCGAGCGTTTTATAAGCAGTGGCATTAAAAAACTGAAAAAGAAGAAAGCTGACCTTATCGTCGTGAGTATGCACGCCGGCATTGAAAAGACAAGTGTTATCAATGATGTTCAGAAAACTATCGCACACTATGCTGTTAAGAAAGGTGCAAATCTTGTCCTCGGCCACCACCCTCACACTTTACAGGGCATTGAGAAGTACAAGGGTGCATATATCGTTTACAGTCTTGCTAATTTCTGTTTTGGTGGAAATACAAATCCTGCCGACAAAGATACGATGATTTTCCAGCAGACTTTTACTTTTAAAAACAAGAAGCTTAAGAAAACTAAGGATACTAAGATTATCCCTTGCAAAGTTTCATCTTCAAACAGCATTAACAATTATCAGCCGACACCGGCTAAGGGTGCGGCTAAAAAGCGTATTATTGCAAAGATGAACCGTTTCTGCAAGCCTTATAATTTGAAATTTAAAAACAACGGAAAGCTTCGCTAAACAACCAAACCGAAAGTTGAAAGCAAAAAGTACTTCTTAACTGCAAAACAAAAAGATTATTAAAAACAAATGCACATAAAAGTTTTAGCTGCAAAAAAGATTGCTAAAAACAAATGCACATAATATTTTCGCTTGCTTAACAAAGGTACAATTATAACTGAAACCATAAACAAAACCAGCCGCCAAGTAATAAAAATCTTACCTGGTGGCTGGTTTATTTTTTCATACGATAATTTTCTTAGATAATCTGCTTTATCTTTATCTGATAATATTATCCTATGGCATTGATACCTATTTTTACATTATCAGACACATAACAGTGTGGATTGCAAATATCCGCCTGTTGGCTGATTTTTATACCACAAATCTGCTCATATCATTTACAAGGGCTTCTGCCTGCTGTTCCATCTCATCACAACTCTGTGCAACACCTGTCATAAGAGCTTCAAGTTCCTGCGAAGATGCTGTTACTTCTTCTGTCGATGCTGCCGTGCTTTCCGTTCCTTTTTCTATGTTTGTTACCTTAACTGATATATCCTGAACGGTTTCCGCCATATTTTTTGTTATTCTATTTACATCAACCAGCTTTTCGTTTGTAAATGAAATTCCACTAAATACCTTATCAAACTGTTCTATTACCTGATGGGTATATGCAGCATTTTCCTTGTTGCTGTCGACTACATCTTCTATGTCATTTTTACATTCTTCAAAACTCTTTGTCAGAGAATCTATTATTTCTTTTATGTTACTTAACTCAGATGATGTATTTTCTGCAAGCGTCTTTATATTACCTGCTACGACCGCAAATCCGTGTCCTGCTTCTCCTGCACGTGCTGCTTCTATACTTGCATTTAATGATAACAGATCCGTCTGCGATGCTATTTCTTCTATCACATTAAGTATTTCTGTCATGTGTTTTATGGCATCATTCGTGTTGTTTATCTTTGTGGCAATTCCTGAAATCTGGCTTGTCATTCCCTGACTTCCTGCACTCATAAGTTCAACTTTTTCTTTCATCTCATTACTTGAAACATTAAGTTCATCTACATATTCGCTAATATTATTTACACTGTCGCTCATTTCCACGCCACCCTCTGACATGACTCCGACATTTTTAACTATTTCACCAAGAAGATCCGCCTGATTTGTAACATCCGTTGCTACATGTTCAATAGCTTTTGCAACCTGCGATGTTGCGGACAATGCTGTCTCCGTCTTATCTTTTATTGCATCACTATTATTTTTTACCATATCGGCTGTATCTTTTGCTTTTGATATACTTCCTCTAAAAGACCCTATAGCAATGTTTGTATGCTCAACCATCTGACCAAGCTCATCTGATCTCTTTATAACGGTCTCATCAAGACTGCTTGATAAATCACCATGTGCAACTGATTCAAGTTTACTGCGTACTTTCTCGATTACTTTAACAAGCCGCTTTATGATTACATATGAAATGACAAGCATCACAAGAACCAAAACTATACCAACAACAATAAGGAAATTTGCAGAACCATTGAATATTTTAACTATTCTTCTTAATCCGTCTGATTTATTTACAATTTCGTGAATATCATCGGAGTATATTCCTGTTGTAATAACCCAGTTCCATTTATCAAATTTCTGACTGTATGCAACTTTTGGTGCTACTGTTTTTCCGTCAGATTTTGTAAAATAAAACTCATTAAATCCGCCGCCCGACTCGGCAGTTTTCATAATAGACTGAATTATCTTCACACCATTCTTGTCCGTGAGGTCATATCTGTTTGTCCCCTCCTGTTCAGGCAGGATAGGATGCATGACAAGATTATAATCAGTGTCATCAACCCAGAAATACCCTGAATCATCATCACCATAGCGGAGATTACGCAATGCTTCAAGAGCATCCTTCTTTGCAGTTGCCTCGTCAATCTTTCCCGAATCACTAAGATTATAATAATACTCAATAGAACTTATCGCCGACTGAACCTCTGATTTTACCTCTGTCTTATATGACTGTAATGTATTTTCATACAAGACATCTTTCATTCTGTCCTCAATATTGCCAAATATCATAACAGTCAAACCTACTAATACAAGGCAGGTGATAAATACGATACCGGCAAAAAATACGCTCAATTTTCTGGCAAGTGATTTTTTCATACCTAGTTTTCCTCCTTACTGCCATAGTTTTGTTTTTATAATATGTGTATAATTATACTACCTGTTTTTCAAAAAATCTACACTTTTTTGCCATTTTCACCCATTAATTTGATTATTTCACCTTTTTGATACCTTATATCAAAAAAGACCTGCAAGCTGATAACCATATCTGCCTGTCGTTCTTTCCTTTCAGACATTATTATATCCTGAATAATTTTACTACGCCTTAAATATCTTTTTATACACCGCCTTTTTACTCTTAGGATATGTAAATTTTGCTTTTTTCTTTATTCCTGAAAAAACATTTTTTCCTACGCTTTTCTTTGTAAGTTTTGTTGTCTTTATCGTAATCTTACTTATTTTACTGCTTTTTGCAAATGCCTGTGTTCCAAAAGTTTTTACATTTTTTCCTATTGTGACGGTCTTTAACTTCGTGTACTTATAAAAAGCCTTTTTGTCTATTGCTGTCACCTTAAATTTAATTCCCGAAATGATTACATATTCAGGTATTGACAATTTTGTTATCTTTTTTGATTTACTTCCCGTGCATGACACCTCAAATTTCTTAGTCTTTGCGACAACGCCTGTTACTTTATATCTGATTCCTTTAACAGTAACTTTTTTGCCTTTTTTCGGATATTTCTTTTTCTTGGAAGTATTACTGCCTGGTGAATCTCCACCACTTGTTCCGCTGTTATTATTGTCGCTGTTACTGTCACTGCTATTATTACTGTTGTCGTCACTGCCGTTTTGGTCGTCAGAGCCACCTGTTGCAGGTATTGTCTGAATATCAGTCCTTGCATCACATCTCATACAATGGATTGACTTTTCCCCTGCGGTATTTTTTGTTGCCGGTTTATCTATTGTGTAATCACTCTCCCATGCATGACCCAATGCCGGTACTGTAAAGGCACTTTCTTTAAGCTCTGCTATTCCCTGCTCATCGCAATACAGTTTTCCACATCCGCTGCAACTGTAGTATGCCACTGTTCCTGTTTTTTCACAGGTTGCCGATACCGGTTCATGATATTGCATTGTATGAATATGTCTGCTCTTTAAACCACTCCGCACCGTTACATTTTCTTTTTCACGGATAACATAATATCCCAAAGCATTGCTTAATGTGTTGACAGTTATCTTTGATTTATCCATATCTCCGAAAAGTTTATCTTCTATTACCGGGACTGTCTCAGGATAAAAGTTTATCTCAACAAGGCTGCTGCAGCCTGCAAATGCCTTAGTTCCAATTTTCTCTATCTTTTCAGGAACTATTATCTTTGTAATCTGGCTTTGTCCCTCAAACGCCCCTGTTTCTATGGATGCTACCGGATATTTAACATCACCTATTGCCATTTCTTCTTTTATCTCAACTTCTCCCGTCAATGTTTTTCCGGGAACGGCAGCTGCTTTAAATGTCTTGTTTCCGTTTATATCTTCATCAAATGTATAACGAATACCTGAATCATCGATATAACTTATGTCGCCACATACATTGCATTTTCCGTCAACATATTTATGCCCTGTTTTTTCAATCACATTTTGTGCAGTTATTACTTCTCCACAGACTGAGCAATGTGACCCCTCTGTCAGTCCGTTTTCAATACAGGTTGCTGCTTTTGCACTGTCCGTAACTGCCTGACTTGTATGTACTTCATCAGTTGCTTTTGCTATGCTAAATTCTTTATTTACACTGCCTTTAAAAATGCCTTTACCGTTTATCACTGCTTTTGCAATTCCGGCTGTTTTATTGTTTTCATAGCTAATGGTATAATCAACATCTTTTTCAAGAACGGTATCTCCGTCAACCGTAACCGTAACATCCGGCTTACATTCCCCACCATTGTATGTGTACTGTGACTGCGACAATGTCACATCCGCATCTGCTATGTTAAGACTTCCTTTTTCCCCTATCCTGAATATATAATTCTTTGCAATTCGGCTGTTATATTTTGGATAAATCTTAATACCACAGACTCCGTCTTTTTTTATCTCAAGTCGGTTCACGGATGAATTGACCGTCATCTCCTCCGGAACTGACACTATGTTACTGTTTGCCGTTTCTATCACTACATCATTATAAGTGCTGTCATCCAAAACACTTTCAGGCCAGCAGTATATTTTTGAGCCACTTTTTAAATCCATCGGCAATGTTTCGCTGTAACCTCTCTCCGTATGTGACTCATTATTCCACTTTACATTAAATGATGACGGCGGTGTTATATGCACACTGTCACCACATACCGAGCATACTCCGGTTCTTTTTCCGTCCGACTCCACATCACCGTAAACATAATCATGTGCTTTCTTTGGAATATTCTTTTCCTCCGTATAATCGCATTTGTCACAGTAATAAGTTTTCTTTCCCTCTGTCTGACAGGTTGCAGGTGTATAATTCTTTATTTTTTTGTTGTGTGTGCATTTTACTGTTATATCTTTAGTTGCAACAACCTTGTCACCCGATTTTGCAGTTATCGTAACTGTTCCGTTTTTTATAGCAGTCACTACACCATCATCAGTGACTGTTGCAATACTTGTGTCCGACGATGAAAAACTGTCAATCCCAAGTGCCCAAAGACTTCGCACAGCATTGTTTCTCTGAATTTTTACCCTCACCGTATAATTCGCCGTAGCATCGGTATTTATCTCACTATCGCCCTCTATTGTGTACTCTTTTATGTACTGGTCTGCAACTTCTATTTTCTGCATTACATCTTTCTTTGCTCTAAGCATAGACTCATCAAGTCCCTCTTTTTCCGACAATTCCGTTGCAAGTGTATTTGAAAATCTTCCAACTTTTGAATAGAAATCTCCACAGCCTACATATTTATATTTTGGATTTATTATGCTTTTATAATGTCCTGTCTCCTCACCTGTCGGATTTTCCTTTACCCAATACTGTTTTTCCATATAAAACTGCATGATACCCTCACCCATATCTGTCGTATCGTTGTAGGCAAGGTCCTCAGCACTTCCGGAAATCCCGTTATAACTTATGGAAAATGTATTTTTATCGTTGAGACGGTTATGCCCCGAATCCATAAACGCATATGCTATTCCCGCTTCAACAGCCCTTATCTTAGCCACACTTTCTAAATCTCCTGACCACTTCAACGGCACATAATCATCAGCGGTAAGCATACGCTCAGGATTTCTTGGGTCAGGTACATCTCCCTCTTCGCACGCCTCCTTACGGATTTCGTTAAGCTTATCGAGAGCCTCCATTGCCTGACTGTAATAAGTACCGTACACACCAAGCAGAGTACATCCGTCAGAAGCCTCACTCACATCAGTATCCAAAATCTCAGCCGACTTGACATCAGCTTTAACATCAGCATATCCCACCGGTAAAACAAGCGAGGCACACATAACAAGTGACATAATAACAGCAATAAATCTTTTCTTCATCATTTGCTCCTTCCTTATCTAAATACATATATTTTTTACGATACTATCATAATACGAAATTAAATTCTGAAAATATAGCAAATAACACAGCATATAATAAATTTTACAAGCATATTATCTAATCGATAATACCATGAATTGTTTCCAAAAATACGGCAGGCAGAAACGGTTTTGTAAGATAATCTTCTACACCGAGTTTTCTCGCCTTTTCTATCGTATCATAATCTCTTGTTGCAGTTATAAATGCAACTTTTACATCTGAAAATTCACGTATTTTTGCAAGTGTCTCAAAACCATCCATCTCAGGCATTTCTATGTCGAGCAGTAAAAGAGCGATTTCATTTTCTTGCAGTATCTCTATTGCTTCTTCTCCACTCTCCGCCGTAAGTATGTTATACATAGGTTCATCCTTGCATATTCCCTTTACGAGCATAAGGTTCATTTTCTGGTCATCAACCACAAGTATCGTTCTTTTTAATTCATCCGTCTGCTTCATCTCATAGTCTTTGTCCTCATCTATCATCTGAAGCATAATGTCTGCTATATCAGGGTCAAACTGCGTTCCTTTTCCCTTTTCTATCTCACTTCTGACTACATCCTGTGGAAGTGCATTTCTGTAACTCCTGTTTGATGCCATCGCATCATAACTGTCTGCAACGGCTATTATTCTTGCTATCTCAGGAATATTTTTTCCTTTAAGACCACTCGGATAACCCATTCCGTCATAATGCTCATGGTGATATTTTGCACCTATGGCTAAATCCTTAATCCTGCGTATTCCTTTCAAAATATGATAACCTGTCACGGGATGGAGTTTAATCATCGAAAACTCCTGATCCGTAAGTTTTCCCGGCTTATTTATAATAGCATCGGGTATTCTTATTTTTCCCATATCGTGCAAAAGTGCGACTCTGTATATCTCATCCTGCTCTTTTTTCGTCTTTCCCATTCTTCCCGCTATCATTTTGCTGTACTTTGCAACCCTGACAGAGTGCCCTTTAGTGTATTTGTCCTTTGCATCAATTGTTTTTGCCAAAGCCTGCAGCACACTATCATTTATCTCCTGCAATTCATCATTTGTCTCATCAAGTTCATTGAGAGTGCGTCTTGTCACACGCATCGACATTGTGCAAAATACAACTATTATCATATAGAGTACAACACTCAATCCCACATCATATATAATAAGATTGCTTATTTTTTTATAAAGAACATCATTATTTATTATCATAACCGCATACCACTCGTCCATAACAGAAGTCGCGAATACGGTTATATGTTTTTTGCCCATTTTATAACTAAATGTCTGGTTCTTTTTTGATACAATCTTCTTATATAAAGCAGCCATTTCTCCTTTTGATATATCACTTCCAATATTTTTTTCATCGGAATGTGTTATCACAAGCCCTGAACGGTCACACACAAAACCATACCCCTGTCCGTTTAGTTTTATAGCCTGTGTCTCCTGCTGCAAAGTTCCAAGTTCAATATCAAGAGATATGACACTTTTCTTATCCTCCAAAAGCCGGCTTATCGAAACCATTATTGTGTTAGTCTGTGCATCAAGATACGGCTGAACAAAAGTTGACTCACCATTCGCTTTAACTGCTGCCTTGTACCACTCTCTGTCCTGTGGCACATAATCATTTTCCGGCTGCCATCCTATACCATCGAGATACTCATCGTTAATAACACCATAAATTCCTGTAAAATTTACATCAACATCCTCTTTGTAATACTTTGACTCCTGTTTAAGATAACTGAGTATATCGTCATTACTGTAATTTTCCCTGAGCATATACTCGATATTTATCGCTGTAACTTCGACCGCATCCATACCTCTTGAAAGATATGCATCCATCTGTTCTTTCTGCTGTTTCAATGCACTCTCTCCAAGTGAAAGTGTATCATTTACCGACTTTTTGTAAAATGCCTGTATCGTACAGAAAGATAATATTGCTATCGCCAGAAAACACACGATAAGTGTGGCAATATACTGCCTTATACTAATTTTTTTCATATTTCCTTTTCCCCTCTCAAGTGCTTATCTCCATTTTAAAAATCCAGTTATCCTAAATTATACCAAAATATGCTGATATTTGCCATAAGCTAAACTTACTTTTTATGGTCGAAAAGTGTAACAGTTCAGCCAAAAAAAGATAAGTCTATAATACACGAGCTTGCTCGATGTATTATTGGCTTGTTTTTTTGGGCGGAATAGCCTTTCATTTATGAAATGAAGTAAACACAAGCTGCATAGCAGCGACTGACAGCTTGCTGTCAGGTTTACGAATGTAATAAATGAGAGGCTGAACTGTTACCGAAATGTTACTTTTTACAAGTTAAAATCATTGACATTTTATATATTTTTGATATTCTAATCATAATCTATAGTTAAATAGGAGGTGTTATTTGTGCATGATATTTCAGATATTAAAATCATTATAAAACCAATAGCTATACAATATGAATTAAAAAAGGTGTTTCTATTTGGCTCATATGCAAAAGGCAATGCTACTCCAAACAGCGATATTGACCTTTTGATAGAAAAAGGAAAACCACTTTCTTTATTAAAACTTGCCGGATTACGCCAGACATTTCAAGATAACCTAAATCTCCCCGTAGATTTAATAACAACCTCTGGTATTGACCAAGATTTTTTAAATGAAATTCACGGAACTGAGGTATTATTATATGAAGCATAAAGACATAATCATATTAAAAAAAATCATACAATATTGTAATGATGTTGAAGAAGCCTGCGTTATGTTTCAAAATGATTTTGAAGCATTTAAAAATCAGTCTGTATTCAGAAATGCTACCTGTATGTGCATTTTACAAATTGGAGAATTGTGTAAAATAATATCACCTGAATTAAGAAATACAGAAAAAGAAATTCCATGGAGAGAATGGTGTGGCATACGGGATATTTTTGCACATCAATATTCAAATTTAGACTATGACTCTGCATGGGACACAATACAAAACGACTTACCGGAATTGAAACTAAATTTACTAACAATTTTACTAAAAAATAACTAACAAAGAGTCGCTTGCGACTCTTTCGCGCTTGAGCGGAATGCGTAGCATTTTTTCTTTTCCGCGAAATGCGCATCCTCACGGAGTGTTTTTAATGTTATAGGAAACTTCTCGTTTCCTATAACATTAAAAAACGGAGCTGTTTGCTACAAACAGCTCCGTTTTACTTTTTATAAATCCTCTAAAATATAACTCTATCTTCAAAGATTAAAGACGTTTCATAAGTTCTTCTCTCTGAGCCTCAAATCCAGGCTTTCCGAGTAATGCAAACATATTTTTCTTGTAGCTTTCTACACCCGGCTGGTTGAATGGATTTACTCCGAGGATATATCCGCTGACACCGCAGGCAAACTCATAGAAGTAGAAAAGCTGTCCGAGATAGAACTCGTTCTGCTCCGGTACTTTTACTACAAGGTTTGGTACATTACCGTCTGTATGTGCAAGCTGTGTTCCTTTCATCGCACTCTTGTTGATGAAATCAAGTGTCTTGCCTGCAAGATAGTTGAGTCCGTCAAGGTCAACTGCTTCTTCCTGGATAGTAATATCGTATGAAGGTTTTTCAAGTTCCATGATAGTCTCAAACATGATACGGCTTCCGTCCTGAATGAACTGTCCCATTGAATGAAGGTCTGTTGTAAGGTCAACTGATGCCGGGAAGATACCTTTCTGGTCTTTTCCTTCGCTCTCACCAAAGAGCTGTTTCCACCACTCTGCTACATAATGGAATGCCGGCTCATAGTTTCCGAGAATTTCAACACTCTTTCCTTTGCGGAGAAGAATATTTCTGACTGCCGCATATTTTAATGACTCGTTCTCGTCAAAGTCTTTATTTAAGCAGATTTCTCTCATAGAAGCAGCACCCTCCATAAGTTTTGTAATATCTGCCCCACTTACTGCAATTGGAAGAAGTCCTACTGCTGTAAGCACGGAGAAACGACCTCCTACATCATCAGGTACAACGAATGTCTCGTATCCTTCTTCTGTTGAAAGATTCTTAAGTGCTCCCTTTGCCTTATCTGTTGTTGCATAAATTCTCTTGGCAGCTTCTTCTTTTCCGTATTTCTTTTCGAGCATTTCCTTGAAAATTCTAAATGCAACAGCCGGCTCTGTTGTTGTTCCTGATTTGCTGATAATGTTTACAGAGAAATCTCTGTCTCCGATAACTTCAATAAGCTGTGAAAGATATGTTCCGCTAAGACTGTTTCCGCAATAATAAATCTCAGGTGTTTTGCGTATTTCCTTAGAAACGCTGTTGTAGAAACCATGTCTTAAAAACTCGATTGCAGCTCTCGCTCCAAGATATGAACCTCCGATACCGATTACGAGAAGAACTTCAGAATCAGATTTAATCTTCTCTGCTGCTTTCTGAATGCGTGCAAACTCCTCCTTGTCGTAATCCACCGGAAGATCAATCCATCCTAGAAAATCATTACCTGCACCTGACTTGCTTACAAGTACATCCTTTGCATCCTTTGCAATCTTTGCCATAGACTTAATCTCGTCCTCTGACACAATACCATTTGTTAATGAATAATCAAATTTTACCTGTGTTCCCATTACTCACTGTCCTCCATTTCTGTGTTAAAACACCTTTAATCTAAAAAAAAATCTCATTTATTATAAGCGTGGAAAAAACAAAGCCCACCCTTATATAATATAAATAAACCCTAATGATTTCAAGGTTAATTTTTCAATTTATATTAAATTCCCTTGAGTTTTAAATTAATCATTTCCTATAATCAACAAAATAAACTGTTACGATTTAAAAAGCCATAATCTTATATAAAACATAAATTATGTTTCAAAAATCTACCGTTACTCACACTTACAATTTGTTCATAACAATTCCATTACTTAATATACGCATACCCATATACAATGGCAGCCTTAATACAAAAAGCCATTCCCTGTAAATTCCATACCACAATGAACACTCTCCCATAGCACAGCTCTGAATGAGGGAGAATTATTCTGACCGAATGGCGTTGGAATGCGTCGGCACTTAGCGGGCGTATTTTGCACGCTTATGTGCCGCTACGAATTTCTCCGAGCGAGAGCGTCCATGAGGTGGAATAATCTCCCTCATTCAGAGCGTCCCTTTAGCCATTGTCTACCTCTTGTATTCCAGATTTCCAAATTTCGTGTACTGCGACAACCATGCAAGTTCTACCGGTCCTGTCGGTCCGCTTCGCTGCTTCGCCACAATAACCTCTGCCACACCTTTCTTTTCCGAATCGGGATTGTAATATTCATCCCTGTATATAAACATTACAATATCCGCATCCTGCTCTATCGCACCTGATTCACGCAGGTCTGACAGCATAGGGCGTTTATCAGGTCTTGATTCAACGGCTCGTGAAAGCTGCGACAATGCTATGACCGGAACATTAAGTTCCCTTGCCATAACCTTAAGTGAACGGGAAATATCTGATATTTCCTGCTGTCTGCTGTCACTTTTTCTCTTGCCCGCTCCTGTCATGAGCTGAAGGTAATCTATTATCACAAGGTCAAGTCCCTGCTCTATCTTTAACTTACGGCACTTTGAACGAAGCTCTGACGCTGTGATACCTGATGTATCATCTATAACAAGATTTGAATTACCTATCTTACGCACACTTCCGACAAGCTTGTCCCAGTCATCATCTTCAAGGTCACCTGTACGGATTTTCTGCGAATCGACCATTGAATTCATGGCAAGCATACGCTTTACAAGCTGTTCCTTGCTCATCTCAAGGCTGAAAAGTGCTATCGTACTGTTACTATGAAGTGCAACATACTCTGCAATATTTAAGACAAATGCCGTCTTTCCCATAGCCGGTCTTGCTGCTATAAGTATAAGGTCAGACTTCTGTAAGCCTGCTGTTTTTGCATCAAGGTCCCTGAAACCTGTCTCCAGTCCTGTTATGTTTCCTTTCTGTTTTGCTGCTTTTTCAATGCTGTCAAGAGTTCTTAAAACAACATCCCTTATCGGCTCAAACTCACTTCCGCCACGCTGCTGTATAACATCAAACACACTTTTTTCCGTATCTTCCAAAATGTCCTCTAACGGCTGGCTGTCCATGTAACAGTCTTTTGTGACCTGCTCGCTGACTCTTATAAGCCGTCTTAAAACTGCTTTCTCATGAACTATCTCCGCATAAAACTTTACATTTGCTGATGTCGGCACACTCGCCAAAAGTTCTCCGAGGTACTCAACACTGTAAAGTTCCGGTGTAACTTCCTTTTCACGAAGCTTGTTTTGCAATGTGACAAGGTCTGCACCGACCCCGTCTTTATACATTTCCACAAGTGCATCAAAAATAATGCCATACTGCTGCTGGTAAAACTCATCCGATGTCAACAACTCGGAACATACCATTATGGCATCCGCATTTAACATCATGGCTCCGATAACGGCTCTCTCCGCTTCCACATTATGAGGTGGCAGTCTCTTTATAACTTCTTCTTCCAATTTTTTACCCCTTAAGCTTGTTTTACGACAACTTTAAGTTCTGCCGTTACTTTCTGGTGAAGCTTTATCTTTACATTGAAAGTTCCCGGACTCTTGATAGGTACATCAAGTTCCATCTTCTTTTTGTCGAGTTCGTAACCAAGCTGACTCTTTGCTGCTGCCGCAATTTCCTTTGTCGAAACAGAACCGAAGCTTCTTCCGCCCGAACCTGTCTTTATCGAAACTGTCACCTGTTTTTCTTCAAGTTCTTTTGCAAATTCTTTCGCTGCATCAAGCTTTTCTTTTGCTATTCTTTCCTCATTTTTCTTCTGAAGTTTAAGCTCATTTAAGTTGTTTGATGTTGCTTCAACACCGAGCTTTTTCTTTAATATAAAATTTCTTGCATAACCGTCATTTACCTTAACAATCTCGCCTTTTTTTCCAAGAGATTTTACATCTTCTAATAATATAACCTGCATTTTATCCTCTTTTCTGCACACTTATTTTGTGCATCCCAAGTTTGTGTCAAGTGTGCGCAGACACAAATCTTGTATGTGAAAAATGTATTTTTCACATTTTATATTTCTCCTTCCTCTATCATCCTATCTATTTCCTGTTTTATCATGTTTTTGGCTTCTTCAACCTCGACATTTTCAAGCTGTGCACCAGCCATATTTATATGACCACCGCCGCCGAGTCTTTCCATCATAACCTGCACATTCACTTCATCTATTGAGCGTGCACTTATGTAGACCTTTCCTCTGTATTTTGTGAGCACAAATGATGCCTTTACATTACTTATGTCAAGAAGCGAATTTGCTATCTTTGACGCAAATACCGTTGGCGACTCGATTCCCTCACTCTTGCTCTCAGCAATCGCAAATACACCCTCATAAAGCTCGGTATCCTGTATAGCTGCAGCTCTTATCTTATACTCGTCAATATCCTCCCTGAATGCTTTTCTGATACGGACGGCATCGGCACCGTTTCTTCTGAGATATGCCATTGCTTCAAAGGTCCTGACACCTGTCTTGTTGGAAAAATAATTTGTATCTATCATAATGCCTGCATACATTGCTTCAGCTTCGGCAGATTTTAATTTAAGACCACTGCCAATATATTGAGATATTTCTGCAACCATCTCACTCGCCGATGATGCATACGGCTCAATATAAAACAAAACTGCTTTGTCTATTGCATCCCCCGCCTGTCTGTGATGATCTATAACCACAACAGACTGTGCCTGCTCGATAAGTTCCGGACACTCCGTATAACTCGCCCTGTTTACATCCACGATGACAAGTACAGTATTTTCATCGACGAGTTCTTTCGCTTCATCGCCTGTAATTATCATATCTTCTTCATATTCTTTTGTATAAAATCTGTCTCTTATAGGCTTGACAGACTGGCTGACTTCATTTAATACAACATTTGCCTTTCTGTTAAGAGTCTTTGCTATACGGTATATTCCTATTGATGCTCCGAACGAATCAACATCACCTATAGAATGTCCCATTACGACAACTCTTTCCTTGCCCTCTATCAGTTCTTTCAGAGCATGGGCTTTCACTCTCGCCTTAACCCTCGTGTTTCTCTCTATCTGAACACTCTTTCCACCATAGAATTTTTCCTGGTCGATTGATTTAACAACTGCCTGGTCGCCGCCTCTGCCGAGTGCAAGGTCAATAGCTGCACGGGCAAGATCGTATCTTTCGACAAAGGTATCTCTGCCCACACCTATACCGATACTTATCGTTGCACTTGACTCATTTCCAAGATTTATATCTCTTATTTCCTCTAAGATAGCAAAACGGTTTGAACAGATTTCCGAAAGGTAACTCTGCTTAAACATAAATAAAAATTTATCCTTCTCGAGTTTTTTGGAAATTGCATCTATGCCCTGCATATATTTGTTTATTTTTCTGTCAATAAGAGCCATTATAAGCGACTGTCTTATCTCGTCAATACTGTCGATAAGTTCATCATAATTATCAATATACAAAAGACCGACAACAAGATTTTCAGCTTCACGCTTCTGTTCAAGCTCCATAATATCAGTTTCATCATACAAAAATACAGATATGAGCCTGCTGTTGTCCATAAGCTGATTTATATCCGTCTTTACAGTATCGCCCTCTCCTGCATTATCCGACTCAACAAGCTTCATGACAACACGATAATATTTATCTTCGGTTCTTACATGAACCACCTTGACCTCATCGGAATCCGGAAGACTGTCTAAAGTAATCTCCTCAAATATATTTGCTATATTTCTCCTTGCAGCTTTTTTATTTACAATGACTGATACAAACTCATCATTTCCCCAGAGCATATGACCGTCTTCACTCAATATGGCAAACGGAACAGTAAGTGTTTTCATCATACGCATCTGCATTTCACCGTAATTCGTAGCAAACTCGATGAGGTCTTTTTTAAGTTTTCTTCTGCCTGAAAAATTGATAAGCCCCGCTATCATAAGATATAAAATCGTATATCCGATACCTATCACACCACTTCTCACTGATACCGAAAAAAGCTGTATCGTCATCAGAATAAGTAATATGCCAAAAAACAGGGGCCATCTAAGATAAGTCTTAAGATTCCCCCTAAGCCTCATTCTATGTTTCATTCTATACATCAATCTCCATTCCTGTGCATAATCAATTATATGATAATGCACATACTACTGTTAGTCATAGTATAACATTAACAGTTATTTACCGTCAATCAATGTGGATTTAAGCTGTTTTTGCACTGTAACTGCTTCACACCCAAAGTACAGCCACAATAGCTTTAAGCTGCTATTTTTCCCATCTGCCCGAAGCACCACACGGAAGTACAAGACCATTTGATGACACCGGAAGTCCTATCTCCTCCGCCTCAACTTTACCGCCTATTTTTTTTACAAGTTCCGTATTTAACATATATGAAAGAACTGCCGGCTGAAGTCCTGTTGTATAAGAATTTATCAAAAAGAAAAGTGGATCATCCGACAAAATCTGCGTACAAAGCTGTATGAATGGATGTATCTTTTCCTCTATTTTCCAAATCTCACCTTTAGGACCTCTGCCGTAAGATGGCGGATCCATGATAATCCCATCATACTTGTTGCCTCGTCTTATCTC
Organism: Clostridium sp. AF34-13; assembly: GCF_003477845.1. NCBI lineage: Bacteria > Bacillati > Bacillota > Clostridia > Eubacteriales > Clostridiaceae > Clostridium > Clostridium sp. AF34-13. The sequence goes on along the minus strand of NZ_QUEB01000019.1, from coordinate 13,483 downwards.
TCTTTCCACAAACTTAACACAGTCATCCACAAGCCAGCGTATAGGTGCATCTGAAAGTCCCGATGCCGCTGCATTTTCCTTCGCCCATGTCACCATGCCTTTTGATGCATCAACATGTGTAACACTCGCTCCTGCCGATGCTGCCGCAAGTGTTGCACCGCCTGTATATGCAAAAAGATTTAAAACCTTTACCGGTCTTTTTGCATTTTTTATCTTCTCTCCAAACCAGTCCCAGTTTACCGCCTGCTCTGGAAAAAGTCCCGTATGTTTGAACTTAAACGGCTGGAGATTAAACACAAGTTTTCCATAATTTATCTGCCATGTATTTGGAAGATTGAAAAACTCCCATTCACCGCCACCTTTGTTGCTTCTGTGATAGTGTCCGTTCATCTTCTTCCAGCCTTTCACCTTTTTAGGTGTGTCCCAAATAACCTGCGGGTCGGGTCTTACAAGAATATAATCTCCCCATCTCTCAAGCTTTTCTCCACCTGATGTATCTATCACCTCATAATCTTTCCAATTATCTGCTATCCACATATATTTTCCTCCATTTCATAGTTATATGTACTCCTTTTAGTTTTGAAATTTCAGTTGACTCCTCCTTTTTCTGAGCCGTATATTCTTCACATTCCTCTTCGTCAGGATATGGAAGACTGATTTCAAAGCAAAAATCAGAGCCCTTTCCCGGCTCACTCTGAACTTCAAGTTTTCCACCCATAAGATGAACAAAATCGTTGCATAAACTCCTATATGGTACTGTGTCAAATATTTCTTCTTAGTTTTTATTCAGAAATTATTCTTCTTATACCATCACTTTTTATTATAACATTTTGATGCACAAAAAAAAAGATATAGACACCGCAATGCCTATATCTTTGTAACAGTTCAGCCTTGCATTTCTTACATTCATAAACCTGCCAGCGAGCTGTCAGTCGCTGCTTTGCAGCTTTTGTTTATTTCATTTCAGAAATGAAAGGCTATTCTACCATAAAAAGCTACTTAACAATACAATGAACAAGCTCATTGTATTGCCAATTATCTTTTTATGGCTGAACTGTTACATATCTTTTAAATTTGATTACCGGCAAGTCAGGCAGATATTCACAATCCGCTCTGCTGCCTGCTTAAAACAGGATTAGTGTGCAAGTATAACTTTCTTAGGACATTTAGCTGCACAAGCCCCACATCCCTTACACTTACTCTGGTCTATATGTGCAATATTATTCTCTACATGAATCGCATCGAACTTACAAGTCTTTTCACAAAGACCACATCCGATACATCCTGTATCACATACTGCCATAACCTTAGGTCCCTTATCTTTATTTGAGCAGGCAACCGCCCATTTTGCATCATACGGTACAAGCTCGATAAGTCCGTTTGGACATTCCTCTGCACACTTGCCACACGCAACACATTTTTCTTTATCAACTATTGCAACACCATGTTCTACATGAATCGCATCAAATTTACAGGCTGCCACGCATGAACCAAATCCCATACATCCGAATGAACAAGCCTTATCTCCGCGTCCCGGTATTGCTGCTGCTCTCTTACAATCTGAAATTCCATAGTAGTTTGCCTTGATGCCTGCCTTGTCACAAGTTCCTGAACATTTAACATATGCAACCATCTTTACGCTGTCTCCTGCTGCAACACCCATGACATTTCCTATCTTTTCGGCAACTGCTGCACCACCTACAGGACACGCATTTACAGGTGCTTCACCTGCTGCGATAGCCTTTGCCAAAGCATCACATCCTGCATATCCACAACCACCACAGTTATTTCCCGGAAGAAACTCTCTCACTTCGATTTCTTTCTCATCAACAGGAACTGCAAATGCTTTTGCCGCAAATCCTAAAAGGAGTCCTATAAGAAGACCTATCAAACCAACAACTACCGCTGCCATTATTACGCCTGTCATTTATACTCCCCCTTTCTATACAAGACCTGCAAAGCCGCAAAATGCTATTGCCATTAAGCTGGCTGTTACAAGTACGATTGGTGTTCCCTTGAAAGAATGTGGAATATCATTAAATTCGATTCTCTCACGGATACTAGCCAATATAACAATAGATACAAGGAAACCAAGTGCCGTAAAAAGACCTGTAACAACACTTTCTATAAAATTGCAGCCGTTTGTGATGTTGTTAAGTGCCACACCTAAAACTGCACAGTTTGTTGTGATAAGAGGAAGATAAACACCAAGTGCCTCATAAAGAGGTGGCATAAATTTCTTTAATACCATTTCAACAAACTGAACAAGAGCCGCAATTATAAGGATAAATGCGATAGTTTCCAGATACGCAAGTCCCAAAGGAACAAGAATAAAATAATATATCGGATAAGTAATGGCAGATGCTATCGTGATAACGAATGTAACTGCCGCACCCATACCTGCTGCCGTTTCAACTTTCTTTGATACACCGAGGAAAGGACAGATACCGAGGAACTGACTAAGTACAACATTACTTACCAACATTGATGAGATCATAATCACAAATAAATTCACTTAAATCAATCCTCCTTTTTCTGAGCTTCGGCTGCTTTTGCGGCCGCCTCTTTTGCTGCTTTAGCCTTTGCTGCTGCTTCCTTAGCTGCCTGAGCTTTCGCTGCCTTTGCTGCAACTCTCTCAGCTTCAACAAGACCTTTGTTTGCTGCACAGCTTGAACCTATACAGCTTGCACAGTTACCGCCACAGGCGATATTTGTATCATTTGTCTCAACATTTGTTGCAGAAGGCATCTTGAGTTTATTCTGCAATGCCGTAAGGAATGAGAGCACAAGGAATGCTCCGGGTGCAAGTACGAAGAATGTAATATGATAATCCTCAGGAATGAACTGATGATTAAATATAGCACCACTTCCCAAAATTTCACGGCAGATACCGATACATGTAAGACCAAATGTGAAACCAAGTCCCATACCAAGTCCGTCAAATATTGATGGAAGTACAGGATTTTTAGAAGCATAAGCCTCTGCTCTACCAAGAATGATACAGTTTACAACGATAAGCGGAATATAAACACCTAATGCTTTGTTGAGTGACTGCATATATCCCTGTAATAAAAGCTGTATTATCGTTACGAATGAAGCAACGATTACGATGAATGCCGGAATACGAACCTTATCCGGAATAACTTTTCTAAGTAATGATATAAATGCATTGGAAAGTATAAGAACTGCCGTTGTCGTAAGTCCCATGCCAAGTCCGTTTATGGCTGAAGATGTAACGGCAAGAGTAGGACACATACCAAGCATCATTACAAAAGTCGGATTTTCGGTAATAATACCGTTTTTTAATCTCTCTGTACAAGAACTCATGTCTTTACCCCCTTACTTTCCAGTCTGAGCTGCGACAAATTTCAGAGCTACATTGACAGCTCTTGTCACGGCTTTACTTGTAATGGTAGCACCTGAAATAGCATTAACTGTGCCGTTGTCTGCACTTCCGCTGCCATCCTTTACAACTGATAATGTTTTGTCTGATTTCATTCCTACATACTGGCTGTTCCAAGTCTCTTTTGTCGAATTCTGACCAAGACCAGGTGTCTCGTTGCTCGCATCAAGAATCTGAATGCCTACAACCTCGCCCTCATTTGTGATACCAAGTGCAATAGTTACTGCTCCGCCGTAACCTTTTCCGCTTACTTTAAGAACATAACCTGTCTGTGAACCGTCTTTAGAAGCTGTTCTTGCCTCGATAAGTTCTTCGCTTGTATATGAGAATGTATCATCATCGATCTTACCTGCTGCAACATCCTTTTGGAATGATTCAACAGCTTTTGTAAGGGTGTCATCTGCTTTAAACTCTGCATCCTTATAAACAGCAGCATACGCTTCATTTGTAGCTTTCTCGTCTGCGGCTGCTATAGGTCCTTTTGTAATTGTATAAACTCCACCGAGCAAAACACCTGCTATAATTGTTATAACAAAAAGCATAATCGCATCATGCATAAGCGTTGATTTGTTTTCATTATTTGCCATCTTTAATTCCCTCCTTTCCAAATGGAACAGGAATAGTCACCTTTTCAATCAATGGAACTAACAGGTTACAGATAATGATGGCGTAAGAAACACCCTCTGCTGATGCTCCGAAAATACGGAATATTCCCGTAAGAACACCGAGAAGTACACCGAATACAATCTGTCCCTTTGGTGTGATAGGACTTGTAACATAGTCTGTTGCCATGAAAAATGCACCGAGCATAAGACCACCGCCACAGATTTCAGCAGCGAGATATGTAAGGTCAAATCCGCGTCCGCCAAATATAAGTGCAAATATTGCAAATATTCCGATATAGCATACCGGAATTCTCCATGTGATAACTTTCTTTATAAGAAGATAAGCTGCACCAATAAGAAGTGCAAGTGCTGAAGTCTCACCTATAGTTCCTCCGATAGTACCGAGGAACATCTTGAGAACACTTGTGGCAACCTGTGTCTTGCCGTCACCTGATGCAAGAAGATCGGCAACCGCTGTAGCCTTGTCTCCGTTTTTGATGATTGCAAGCGGTGTAGCTCCCGTAACACCATCATATGTAAATGAAGTCATCTTTCCGGCAAATGAAATCATAAGGAAACATCTTGCTCCGAGTGCCGGGTTCATAAAGTTCTGACCGAGTCCTCCGAAAAGCTGTTTTACGATGATTATCGCAAATACACTGCCGAGGATAGCCATCCATACCGGGAATGTTGATGACAGGTTGAGAGCCAAAAGCAATCCCGTAAGTGCCGCACTTCCGTCACTTACCGTAACCGGAAGCTTCATAGCCTTCTGCCAGATGTACTCAGTAAGTACAGCCGTAGCAACACAGGCTACAATAAGTATCGCTGCCTTTAAGCCGAAGTTAAATATACCAACGGCAGTAGCAGGCATAAGTGCGAGAAAAACATCCCACATGATACTCTTCGTAGAAGATTTGTCACGAACATGTGGCGATGATGAAATATTTAATAAATTACTCACCTTTTATCCCTCCTATTTCTTTCTTCTCTGAGCTGCCACATACTGACGAGCCTGCTTGAATGTCTGTGTAAGAGGACGCTTCGCCGGACATACATATGTGCAGCTTCCGCACTCATAACACTCCATGCCGTTCAGTTTTACAAATGTATCATAGTCATTGTGCATAGCAGCCTGCGCCATCTTCTGAGGTACAAGGTTGCCCGGACAGGCCTGAACACATCGTCCACATCTGATACAAGCTGTCGGCTCATTCTCTGCAACTTCATCTCTTGTAAGTGCCAAAATAGAAGAAGATGTCTTTGTAACAGGAACATTGAGATCAAACATTGCAAATCCCATCATAGGACCACCTGATATAATCTTTGCCGGTTCCTGCTTAAATCCTTCACCCTCTGCCACAAGGTCTGCATGATTGCATCCTATACGCACATTTACATTGATAGGTGTTTTAAATGCATCTCCCGTAAGTGTCATGACTCTCGTGATAAGAGGTGTCTGTTTACAGACAGCTCTGTAAATAGCGATAACAGTAGATATATTATCAACGATACATCCCGCATCAGCCGGAAGTTTTGCAGAATAAATCTTTCTGCCGGTGATAGCTGAGATAAGAGTACGTTCACCACCCTGTGGATACTTTGTCTTTAAAGGCATAACCTCTATACGGCTTTCTCCCTGGGCTGCCTGCTTCATCTTCTCGATGGCATCAGGCTTGTTATCCTCGATTCCGATAACTCCCTTTGCTTTGTCAAAAAGTTTGAGTATTACCTTAAGTCCTCCGATAATCTCCTCCGGACATTCAAGCATCTGTCTGTAGTCAGATGTAAGATAAGGCTCACACTCAGCACCGTTTACAAGAATATAATCAATCTTGTCAGGCTCTTTTGGTGTAAGTTTTACATTTGTCGGAAAACCTGCACCACCCATACCTACAATACCAGCTTCCTTTACGATGTTGCGAATTTCATCGTTTGACAGCTTGGTATAATCTCGATCTTCACCAAGCCCCTCAATACCGGTGTATTCTCCATCATTTTCAATAATCACGCAAGTTGCCTTAGAGCCGTTTAAGAGCATCCTCGGTTCAACTGCCTTTACAGTTCCAGAAACTGAGCTGCAGATATTTGCTGAAATAAATCCGCTAGCTTCACCAATTTTTTGTCCAACGAGCACTTTATCACCTTTTTCAACAACAGGTGTTGCCGGTGCACCGATATGCTGTGACATAGGAAAAACCATATCACCCTTAGGCATAACAGTCTTTATAGGCAGGTCTTTGGACAATTCCTTTCCCTCGTAAGGATGAACACCCCCACGAAATGTTGCTTCACTCATTCTGGTTCCCCTTTCTTTATAATTTTTTATATTTTTTGCCCCATATCACCAAATAATATATGTATGAAACATATGCATATTCAATGATTTTCATATGTACATTCACCCTATTGTTCCTTATGACAAAAAATATAATATCCCGACTTTTATTGTACCATTTTACCGAGAATTGTCAATCTGAATGGTGAAAAGCTAAACATAATCGCCAAAAACCATTTTAGCAACTGTCAAAAATATATCAATAGACACAGGCAGACCATCAACTTGCCATAAAAGTAATTATTACAAATGTAACCAACACCATCTAAAATACGATATGATTAGTGAACGGCTAAATACAGTAGGAAAGAAGGTGAAAATTTGGAAGACGAAAAAATCGTTCAGTTGTATTTTAATCGTGATGAGAATGCAATTAAATATACAGCAGATAAGTATAGCTCAAAACTCTGTAATATTTCTTATAAAATAATCAGAGATACATGTACGGTGCAGGAGTGTGAAAATGATACATATATGGAAACTTGGAAACGAATACCACCGAGCAATCCAAAGGATTATTTTTTTGCTTTTCTTGCCCGGATTATTCGTACTATCTCCATTGACAGATACAGGAAAGAAACCAGCCTTAAAAGAAATTGCAATATTGTTGAACTGTCTAAAGAGCTTGATAACTGTATTCCTGCAATTGATAGTGTTGAAAGTGAAATTGAAGCAAAACTTCTAGGTGAAATGGTTAGTCGTTTTTTATATACATTATCAGATGAAAAACAGATAATGTTTGTGCGTAGATACTTTTATATGGAGAGTATAGCTGAAATTGCAAAACATTTGTCAATTACCGAAAGCAAAGTGAAAACTTCACTGTTCCGAGTACGCGGCAAGCTTAAAATCTATCTTGAAAAGGAGGAATTTCTATGAATATGGACAAATTATATTGTATTGGTTATATTGATGACGAACTCATTGAAAAAGCTGATAAGTATATTTCAAAAAAAAAGAAGTGTACTTTTAAAAAATTGACTGCTCTGGCAGCAAGTTTTATAACAATATTTCTTATCTTTGCAGCTCTTATTTCATTTAAGAACAAAAATACCATAACAGCATATGCATATGTAACAAATGAAAAAATCACTTCAACCGCAGCAGTAATAAAAACCGGAACCATTAGTGACAGTGGTGAAATGAAAGGCCATCAGCTTATTTTTTATATTTTAGGAGAAAATATAGAAAAAATCAGATTTTCCTGCAAAAATCAGCAGCTTGATTTCAAAGACTGGACAGAAAAAAGAAACGAATATGCAAATGCACAGAATTTTGAAATTTCGTATGGTAATAATAAAAAAGAATACAAATACCTTACAATTTCATGGATACCAAATAAAACTATTAGTGAATTAAGTGATAATGAAAATGCAAAAATCAAAAATCTTGCAAAAGAATTGAAAGAAGATATAATTGTCATGGAGGTTACTTTTAAAAATGGAAATACAGCAACAAAAGCTATATCAATTTCACTATCTGATAATGGAAAATTTTTAGCTTCATTTAGTGATTACAAAATCAAAAAAACAGATAAATTTGTCAGGCGTTCAAATGATAAACCTCTCAATAGTACTTATATTGATAAAAATGAAAATACAAACAAAATATCTTCAATAAAAAATGAAAGGAAATCAGTATATAAATTATCAAAAAAACAAATTAAAAAAGCTGAAATTGCCGCAATCAGATACTATTCAAAAACCATCTTTACAGTAAATTACATTAAATTTGATAAAAAAGGCAGTGCAAAACTGCATGGTAAAAAATATCAATTTATCGTAAATGTGAGCAAAGAAGGTATTATACAGAACCCGGACAGAATGATAATTTTGAAAAAAAATCGCAAAGGCATATGGAAAGTTACAAATGAAGGTTATTAGCGAAAAGTCAAGATGAACTCCCCTGATAGTGTAAAAACAGGCATAAGTAACATTGCGTATATGATGTTCTGCTTATGCCTGTTTTTATTATTTACTAAGCTGCTAACGGGATTTGAACCCGTGGCCTCCGCCTTACCAAGGCGACGCTCTACCTCCTGAGCCATAGCAGCAATCACAAACAACATTATATATTATTTTGTATTGTATTTCAAGTATTTTTTCTCATATTTTAAATTTTCCGTAACAGTTCAGCCATAAAAAATAATTGACAATACTTGGGCTTGCTCATTGTATTGTTGATTATCTTTTTATGTTAGAATAGCCTTTTATTTCTTAAATTCATAAACCTATAAACAATTTGTCAATTTTTGCAATGCTTCTGTTCTTAATTTTCTATGTATTCTTTCTTTATAAGTAATAATAGAATAATCTAAGCTGCTTATACCATAAACTGGAAGTTATAGTTTTCCTTACTTCTATAAATCTTCATCTTCTTCATCTTCTTTATCTTTTTTTCGTTTACTGCTACGTGAACTATCTATTCCTGCTCCAACGGCTACACCGATAGCAATTCCCAAAGGAAGATTATCTAAGACAGTTCCAAATGCAACACCTAAACATAAACCAATTGCCATATACATAATGACACCTCCATAAATCCCGATTTGTGCCAATTCATCCCATGAACCTAAAAGTTCAGAAAGTTCTTAACACTTTGCTCTAAAAACTAAGTTCCTCGTGCACTTTATGTTTGCACATATACATATTCTTGTCTGCTGCCGCAATGACATCCTCCAGATATTTTCTTTCACCGATTGCATACCCGACAGATGCGGAAACCGGAAAATTACAGCCTTCTGCCGCCTTTCCTATCGCCGACTCCCATCTTTTTAAAATTTCCTGCACTATCTCCACTGTTCCATCGTTTATTATCATAACAAACTCATCGCCGCCATAACGAAAAGCCGCATCCTCTTTTCTGGCTGAACTGCGAATGGCTTCTGCCACTTTTATGATAAGCCTGTCTCCTGCAATATGACCGAAATTGTCATTTACATATTTTAGCCTGTTTACATCCCAATAAATAACCGCTATATTTTGTGAATCATATACTTTTTCATCCAAAAGTGCAAGCAGCCTGTTTTTATTATATAAACCGGTCATTTCATCCATACTTGCCTTAAGTTCCATCTGAACAGCCTTTTTCTGCGAATTTCTTATAACCTTATTAACACTGTTTGAAACATAAGCAAAAGCAACCGCAAGAAAACAACGCGGCAGGACAAAATATAGACCAATAGTAAAGAAAGGATTCGGATTTACCTGAGTCATCAGAAACTTTCCGTCCTTTTCAAGATGTCCTATCGAAGTAGCCGTAAGAAGTGTCATGTTTGCATCACAAACACCATAAAAATAGCCCGCATAAGTAATGAGAATTATGCTGAAAATAGTAAGTACAAATGTAAATACCGATATTCTCTTTGATGTGTACATTCCCGCTATAACAAGCGGTATCATAATAATGATAATCATATGATAAGTCAGTGAAATACTTGCTGCATTAAACACACATATAATTGCAAATATACTTAAATACTTTGTTTTTGGATTATCCAACCCTAGTACCAGCAAAGATACTATATGTATCAACAGAAAAAAACAAGCGATAATATAACCTGTAAAAAAAATCTTTTTATCTACAATAAAAATACCTGTCGCATTTAAAATTTCTTCAAATGTATATATAATCATGCAAAATAACACAAAACGAAATGTGTAAATGTTTTGTGCCACATCTTTTTCATCACTTATAGGACTTTTCCCAAATATCTGACATAAAATGTCTTTACATCTGTCCATTACTGCTCCTTATATTAATATAATACAATCATCTGACACTGCTGCAAAAATAACTTTGCTCCAACTGATGTCACATAAAACTATTACAATAGTACTAAATCAACATACATAACTTTTCTAATTACAATGAAGTTGCTATAACTATAATAAAAACTGCCGCTATAAAAACAAGACTGAGTATGGCTGCCATACGACGCCTTTTTTCAAATCCCATTGATGGTGTATAATCCTTTTTACTAAGCAGTTTCTTAGCCTTGTCCGCCTCCCAGTCATCAACAAATATCTCAAACTCTACCTCTGTATTTCCTGCCATCACACTAAAGTTTTCTTTGTGTCTGCACGAAGCATTTATGCCGTTTTGTGATAGTTTATTCACGACAGAGTCTGCCTCAACCGAATTTGATGCTATGTAAATATTTTTCATAATAATCTCCATTTCTGCACAAGTTTTTCACACTACCATCTGCTTTACCCCTTGCTATACTTCCATGTCTTTAAAGCAATTATGCTTTACCCAAATTATGTTAGGAAACTCCACCGTCTCCAGCCGATAGGAGTATAATATTTTCCGTTTAATAATATATCCGGATTTCTATATTATTTTTATTTTACTACATAATGATAAAATTAGCAATTTTTATTTTATCCAATCTTACCTTTTATCCTTTGCAATGCGTTGTCTATTGATTTAGGAGATTTCTCCATATCTGCCGCAATCTCCTGATATGTCATGCCTTCAAGATACCTTTTTAAAACTTCCCTTTCCATTTTACTAAGCTTATCAAACATCTTATTCTGCATATCAATGGCATTTTCCCTGTCTATCATGATTGCTTCAGGGTTTGCTATGTTATCACTTCCCGATGATATTACCGTTCTGTCACCTGCCAGCTCGTCCGCATCGCTAAATTCGTCAGAATATATTGATACATATGAATTTAACGGCTGATTTTTTAGTCTGTTGGATTTTTTTATTGCTGAATAGAGCTGTCTTGATATGCAAAGGTCGGCAAAGGTCCTAAACGCTGCATCCTTTCCAACCTGATAATCCCTGACAGCCTTAAAAAGACCTATCATCCCCTCCTGAATAAGGTCATCCTTATCTCCGTCTATAAGAAACAATTTTCTTGTTTTCTGGCGTACAAGCGGCTTATATTTCTCCAAAAGATACTCCATCGCAGCATTTTCCCTCTTTTGTGCTAAATTTATTATGTCATTTTCAGACATTTTTTCAAACTCCATCATTTCCCCCATTTCTTAAATAATTTATTTGATTTCACCCTTTTTTAGCCATTCTTTGTCTTACTATTTCATATGAAAGCACACCCATAGCTACTGATGCGTTGAGCGAATCAATATCTCCGAACATAGGTATTGTTGCAACAAAATCACAATTTTCTTTCACAAGGCGGCTCACACCCTCACCCTCATTTCCTATCACGACACCCATCGGACCTGTAAGGTCAAGCGAGTACATGCTGTCACCACCCATGTCACCGCATACAAACCACATTCCCTGTTTTTTTAGTTCATCCATTGTCTTTACAAGATTTGTAACTTTTGCGACCGGTGTATAATTTATCGCACCTGCCGATGCCTTTGCAACCGTAGCCGTAAGTCCTACTGCTCTCCTTTTCGGAATGATAACTCCGTGTGCCCCAACCTGATTTGCTGTTCTTATTATAGAACCGAGATTATGCGGATCTTCGATATTATCAAGCAAAATAAGGAATGGCTGCTCATTCTTTTCCTTTGCTCTTTCAAGCATTTCCTCCACCGTTCCATATTCATATGCCGCTGCATAAGCTATAACACCTTGATGTTTTCCTGTCTCAGACATTTGGTCAAGTCGTTCTTTCTTCACGAAATTAACTATACAGTCTGTCTTTTTTGCCTCTCTCAAAATAGTGCGTACCGGTCCGTCCTGACAGCCGTCAAGCACAAACAGCTTGTCTATTGTTTTTCCTGCTCTAAATGCTTCTAAAACTGCATTTCTGCCCTCTATTGTCAATTCTTCGTATCTCATATTTTCCTCGCTTTCTATTTTTATATTTCTATCAAATTAATTAAGACAATGTATATGGAAGTAACTCCGTTTTTGTAAGCCCTTCTTTTACAAGTTCCATTGCCCTGTCCATCTCATGTGACAGATACAGATACCCTATAAGTGCTTCAAACCCGGTTGCTATCCTGTAATCTGTTATTGATGCATTTTTAGCTGATGTAGCCGATTTTGCGTTTCTTCCATGTTTGAATATCGCCATTTCTTCATCTGTCAGACTGTCTAATATAGCATTAACTACTTTCGCCTGTGACTCCGCTTTTACGATATTACTTGTCATTCTGTGAAAATTTTTCACCTTGCCATTTCCAAGATCAAGCACTATCGTTCTTATTATTAAATCATAAACGCCATCGCCAATATAGGCAAGCCCCAAAGCCGAATACTGCGATGGTTTAAGTTTTCCTTTTCCAAAAGTGTCCTGCACACTCTGTAGAAAGTTCTTTTCAGTCTTATTATCTTCTTTATTGTTTCTTTCCTGTTTATTTTTTTCTTCGTGTGTCAACTCAGTTATATTTTCTTTTTCCATACATATCCTTTCCATCTTTTAAACTTAACTTTTTATATATTCTTTTTAACTGTTTTAATTATTTCACTTTGTTGATTTTTGCAATCTCCTTTTTAAGCATTTTAGCTATTTTATGTTCTTGATTTTTATAATCTCTTTTTACTTTAACTGTTATATGTCCTTTTCTAATTTGTAATTATATTTTTTATTTATCTCTTATCAAAACGATAAATTTTTTATTTTTAAATATAACACAAAAGACCCCAATGATCTATCATTGAGGTCTATATAGAGGCGACTAACGGATTTGAACCGATGATCAGGGAGTTGCAGTCCCATGCCTTACCACTTGGCTAAGTCGCCATAACAAAAAAGTGACTCCAACGGGAATTGAACCCGTGTTACCGCCGTGAAAGGGCGATGTCTTAACCGCTTGACCATGGAGCCATAAATATTATTATATTAAAAATAAACTCCCCGAGTTGGGCTCGAACCAACAACCCCACGGTTAACAGCCGTGTGCTCTACCATTGAGCTATCGAGGATTAGGTTTATACCCTAAAAACTGTATATTGATTATATCATGACTTCCTTTTGATTGCAAGAAGAATCTTCGTTCTATACTCGGATAAATGACTTTTCGTTTCACTCAAAGCCATCTGAGCTGTATGTCATTCGTATGCTTCGCATACTTCATGTCATCCCACTCAGATACTATATGACCCTCAATTCAAAATTGAAAACAAGTTTTCATTTTGAATTTCTGCTCATATATTTATCCTCGTTCCTTTGGTCAAGCCCTCGACCTATTAGTGACAGTCAGC
>NZ_QUEB01000018.1:0-72563 GCF_003477845.1 Clostridium sp. AF34-13 | reverse complement strand
ATTAACCAAGTAGTCTTGTTTGACTACATCATTATTATACTAGGAGGGAGCATATGGCAGTTACTATTTTCGCCGCTATTGATGTCGGTTCACACGAAACATCAATGCGTATTTATGAAATATCCAAAAAATATGGTGTGCATGAAATCGAATATGTCCACCATACCGCCAGACTTGGACTTGAAACATATTCGACAAAACATATAAGCTATACCACCATAGATAAACTATGTAATATTTTAAACGGTTTTTCTGAAAAAATGAAAGAATATGACATACACGATTACATGATTATTGCTACCAGTGCATTGCGTGAAGCCGATAACAATTTAATCGTTCTTGATCAGGTAAAGCAGCGCACCGGTTTTTTAATAAAGATACTGAGCAATTCCGAACAGCGCTATCTTTGTTACAAATCATTGGCACTTAAAGAAAACTCTTTTCACAGTCTTATAAAAGACGGCACACTTCTCGTCGATGTGGGAGGCGGCAGCATCCAGTTGTCACTTTACGATAAAAAAACACTTATAGCAACACAAAATATTATGCTTGGTTCGCTCAGAATACAGGAAGTTCTACAGGATATGCAATACAAGACCGATAACTATCAGAACCTTGTATATGACTATATCGCTCACGGACTGCATACTTTTGTGCAGCTCTATTTAAAGAGCCGCAAAGTTAAAAATATAATAGCACTCGGAAATCAGTTGCAAAGTTTTGTTAAATATATGACACTTCACAATTTCGGAACATTAAAGTCTGCCGATGACAAATATGAAAAAAGAAATTGTGTCAACCGCATTGAATTTGATGATTTTTACAAATCCATCACCTCAAAAACACCGGATGAACTTGCCAAAGAATTAAATACATCACTTGATAAGGCATCCCTGCTTCTTCCCATTGCAATGATATACCGCAATATTCTTGAAGAAACTGATGCAGGACAGATATGGATTTCTAAAATGACAATCTGTGACGGAATGGCAGCAGATTTTGCTGAGAAAAAGGAAAAAATCGCCCCTGCCTTTAATTTTACTGACGGCATCCTCTCCACTGCAAGAAATATTGCAGCAAGATACCGAGCTGACGAGGCACATTACCGCAATGTTGAAAAAAACTGTCTTTTATTGTTTGATGCAGTTAAAAAACTGAATAATCTTACTAAGCATGACAGGCTTTTACTTCAGATTTCTGCAATTTTGCATAACTGTGGCAATTTTATAAACATGAATGCAGTTGGTGAAAATTCATATAAAATAGTAATGTCAACTGAGATAATCGGTCTTTCACATAAAGAAAGAATGATGGTCGCATATATGGTAAGATACCTTGACTCATCTTTTCCAAAATATGCTGAGATTTCTGATGTTTTCAGCCAGCAGGAATTTATCAAGATAGCTAAATTAAATTCTATCTTACTGCTCGCCGACGCAATGGACAGAAGCCACAAGCAGAAGTTTGCAAACACTACCGTATATCTGCGAGGCTCAAATCTTTTTATCACCGGAAAAACATTGTATGATATTACACTCGAACAGGGAATTTTTGACAATACTTCAGATTTCTTTGAAGAGCTTTATGGAATTAAACCTGTTCTCAAGCAAAAAAAAGAATTTTAATCTAAGGAAGATAGTGTGAAAAATATTTTTTTCACACACAAGATTTGTGTCTGCGCACACTTGACACAAACTCGATATGTCCAAAAAATGTGTGCAGAAATGAGGATTTTATGTCAGAAAATAATTATTTAAAACACGAGTATTTTTATAATAGAGAACTTAGCTGGATTTCGTTTAACTACAGGGTTTTAAGTGAAGCACAGGATAATAAACTCCCTCTTTTAGACAGACTTCGTTTCTTAGCCATAACAGCATCAAACCTTGATGAATTTTTTATGATAAGAGTTGCTTCATTAAAAGATATGGTTCAGGTAAATTACACAAAAAAAGATATTGCAGGCATGACACCGGGTGAGCAGCTTTCTGCCATCAGCAAAAAAACTCATGAGCTTGTTCACGACCAGTACGATGTGTACGGAAAGCTTATCTCCAAACTTTCAGACAACGGCATCCACCTTATCTCCCACTACGAAGAACTTGACGACAGACAGGAAAGGTATGTAAATGAATATTTCCGTTCAGAAGTATATCCTGTACTCACTCCTATGGCAGTTGACTCAGCAAGGCCTTTCCCTCTCATACAAAATAAATCACTTAACATCGGTGCCATATTAAAATTTAAGCCATCAAACAAAAAAGACGGCAACGGTCAGTTTCGTGAACTTTATGTCTCACATCAGGGCAAAAAACAGGGTGATAACATAAGCGATACTGATTTTGCAACAGTTCAGGTTCCATCAGGACTTCCTAGATTTGTCGAGATACCTGCAAAAAATGACGGAGATAAATGTTTTATATTATTAGAACAGATAATTGAAAAAAATATTGATAAATTATTTGTAAACTATGAAGTATTATCAGCTTTCCCTTATCGTATAATGAGAAATGCCGACCTTTCTATCGACGAGGACGAGGCAGCCGACCTTCTTATAGAAATACAGCGTCAGTTAAAAAAGAGGCAGTGGGGACAGGCGATACGACTTGAAGTTGAAGACGGTATTGACAAGAAACTTCTCAAAACCTTAAAGAAAGAATTAAACATAAGCGAGGAAGATATTTTTAAGATAAATGGTCCTCTTGACCTTACTTTCCTCTCAAAACTTGCAGGTATTGAGGGCTATGACGACCTCAAAGGAAAAGGATATACTCCTCAGCCTGCAAAATGGATTGATGCAAATAAAAATATCTTTGACCAGATAAAAGAACATGATGCACTTTTAAATCATCCGTATGAGACATTTGAACCTGTTATCGAGCTTGTACGACAGGCATCAAAAGATCCAGATGTGCTTGCCATCAAACAGACACTTTACCGTGTAAGCAGCCACTCTCCTATCATTGCTTCGCTTGCGGCAGCAGCAGAAAACGGCAAACAGGTTACCGTTCTTGTCGAACTTAAAGCAAGATTTGATGAGGAAAATAATATCATTTGGGCGCGAAAACTCGAAAAAGCAGGCTGCCATGTTATTTATGGACTTGTCGGTTTAAAGACACACAGCAAGATTACACTTGTAGTCAGGCGTGAGGAGGATGGTATCAGAAGATATGTGCATCTTGGTACCGGAAACTATAACGACAGTACGGCAAAAATATATACGGATATGGGACTTCTCACCTGCAAGAAAGCAATCGGCGAAGATGCCACTGCATTTTTCAATATGCTTTCAGGCTATTCAGAACCAGCCGCATGGAACAAACTTGCCGTAGCACCTATCTGGCTTCGTGACAGATTTACCGAAATGATAAACAGAGAAACAGAATTTGCAAAAGCGGGCAAAAAAGCATTTATCAAAGCTAAGATGAATTCCCTCTGTGACCCCGGCATAATAGCTTCGCTTTATAAAGCATCTGCCGCCGGAGTTAAAATCGACCTTGTCATCCGTGGAATATGCTGTCTTAAAACAGGAATAAAAGGAATAAGCGATAATATCACCGTCCGTTCTATCGTAGGTGATTTCCTTGAGCACAGCAGAATATTCTATTTCCACAACAATGGCTTTGAGGAGGTCTATATGGGAAGTGCTGACTGGATGCCTAGAAACCTTGACAAGCGTGTTGAAATCCTGTTCCCTGTCGAAGACGAAACACTCAAAGAAGAAATCATTCATATTCTTGATATACAATTTGCAGACAATGTAAAAGCAAGAGTAATGCAGAGTGACGGAACATACATTATCCCACCACGCAAAATCGGTCAGAAAAAAATATGTGCACAGCAGTATTTCTGCAAAGAAGCCATCGCAAATGCTAATGAAAAAAAACATCAACGCAGTGCAACATACAATACAAGTTTTGAACCGTTGCTCCATATTGACGACGAAGAAAAATAAAAAATAGCATTAGTTTGTAAAAGCAAAATACTCTGGAATATACCCAAAAAGAACTTAACAAAGTTAATTTTCATAAAAAATTTAAACGCACCGGACAAAAAATCCGGTGCGTTATAAACAAAACAAGTCATTTTTTAATATTATATCTTCTATTTTCTGCTACTTGATCCAACACTTTTTATACTTGCCTTTAGTAATTCATTTATCCTTAATTGCCAAAATCCTCACACGAAACTTTTTCTTACGATATTTTCGGTTCCAAAAATATCTACCTGCCGTCTATCAACACCTCTTTACCTCTAAATGCAAAACCATAGTGATGAATGTTTTCTTCTTTCACTCCTCTTTTGATAATCTCTGCATCATAGTTTTTGTCCTCTATCTGCTTTAATGCCGCTGCAACTGTTTCTTCAAGTGTGTTTTCTTTTCTAGGATTTATTACTTTAAATTCTATTACGATACCAGGGTATTTTTCATTTGTTTTATCTATCGGCTCCAGCATTATGTCATATCTTCCATAGCCGCTTTCACGGTTTGAGGTAATGATATAGTTTTCCGTCTGGTCTACCATAAGTCCTAGTACAAATCCGTGGTAAAAATTTTCTGGAGCTTTCCTATTAGATTTTTTCTTTCCAGAATCAAATGAACTAAATGTATTCAATGCTACATCATTCATGTACTCATTCATACTTTCTATATCACCACTTATGAGTGCTCTTATAAACTCATTTGTTTCATGCTTTGCGGGACTGAACCATCTGAGTATCATTTTTCTGAACATAAACAATATCTCACGGTTTGTCAATGCAAGTTCATATTCATTATCGCTTTCTCTTATCAGATTCAACTCTTCTGACGAAACAACTTTCAAATAGCCGCTCGCAAGCATAAGACTCCACACAGCATCCTCTGAGTAGTCTAGCTCTGAAAATACTATCTGCTCATCTACAATAACATTTATTTTTTCACCACTAATAAGATTTTCTATCATTGTTTTTATATATGGACTTCCTTTTTGAACAAGACTGTTTATCAGTCCATTTGAACTTGAATCTGCCCAATAGGTTTTTAAACTCTTAAATTTCAAAAAATTTATTATCGACCACGGATTATAAATATCTTTTTTATCTCCAAAAGTAAATCCGTCATACCATGTTTTCACAATATCCTTTTTGTCTGAAAGTCCCTGTTCATCAAAAGAATTAAACATGTCCCCTGCAATTAGCGATACTTTTCATCGTTCCATATTTCAAGACCCTCGAATAAATCCCCTCTGTCTTTGTATTTGTTTGAGAAAAAACATTCAAGCATACTCATGTTTAATGTTTTTCCGAATCGGCATGGGCGTGTTATAAGTGTTACTGTATCGTCATTATCCCACCATTCTCTTATAAAATTTGTCTTGTCTATATAAAAATTATCTTTTTCCCGTATTGACTCAAAACTTTGATTTCCTATACTTATAACCTTTGCCATATGCACCACTCCTGTTTATTTTCGCAATCCAAACTCAGCACTTAACACTATCCAATCAAGTAACTGAGAGGATTGCGAACATCCTCTTTATAAGCTATATTTTAACATTGAAGCAATTTGATGTAAAGCAGTCATTAGAGGCTCCTACACTGCTGCCAATGCCTGCTCTATATCCGCTATAAGGTCAGCTTTATCTTCAAGACCGCATGATATTCTTATAAGTCCTGCCGATATTCCTGCTTCTTTTAACTGCTCGTCATTCATCTGTCTGTGCGTTGATGTTGCAGGGTTAAGACAACAGGTTCTCGCATCGGCAACATGAGTTTCTATGGCTGCGAGTTTAAGATTTTTCATAAATCTCTCTGCTGCCGCTCTGCCGCCTTTTACCTCAAATGATACTACGCCACATCCTCCGTTTGGAAGATACTTCTTAGCAAGCTCATAATATTTATTTGAAGGAAGTGTTGGATAATTTACATATTCTACTTTATCATGCTTTTCAAGGAACTCAGCAACCGCCTGTCCATTTTCAACATGTCTTGGCATACGCACATGAAGTGATTCAAGACCGAGATTTAATATAAATGCACTCTGCGGTGACTGAATACAACCCAAATCTCTCATAAGTTGTGCCGTACATTTCGTAATAAATGCACCTTCTTTTCCAAATTTCTCGGCATATGTGATTCCATGATATGACTCATCAGGTGTGCAAAGCCCCGGATATTTATCTGCGTGTGCCATCCAGTCAAATTTACCGCTGTCTACTATAGCACCTCCGACTGCCGCACCATGACCGTCCATATATTTTGTTGTGGAATGTGTCACTATGTCTGCTCCCCACTCGATAGGCCTTAAATTAACCGGAGTCGGAAAGGTATTATCAACGATAAGAGGTACTCCATGCTCGTGTGCAGCTTTTGCAAATTTCTCAATATCAAGCACTGTAAGTGCCGGATTTGCTATCGACTCTCCAAATACCGCCCGCGTATTTTCCTTAAATGCGGCATTAAGCTCCTCATCGGTACAGTCCGGGTCAACAAATGTAACATCTATTCCCATTTTTTTCATCGTAACCGCAAGCAGATTAAATGTTCCGCCATATATAGAAGATGATGAAACAATATGACTTCCTGCTTCACATATATTAAACATCGCAAAGAAGTTTGCTGCCTGACCTGACGAAGTGAGCATACCTGCGGTGCCGCCCTCAAGTTTTGCTATCTTTGCTGCAACAAGGTCATTTGTAGGATTTTGAAGCCTTGAATAAAAATATCCCTCTGCTTCAAGGTCAAACAACTTCCCCATATCTTCACTTGTATCATATTTAAATGTCGTTGACTGATAAATAGGTATCTGTCTTGGTTCTCCGTTTCCGGGTGTATATCCCGCCTGAACACAATTTGTATTAATTGTATAATCTTTCATAATCTTTTTTGCCGCATATATTTATCGACTCTGTCAATTTTTTCTTCGTAACTCTGAGCATGACTTTCTTACCTACGCAAGCCGCACCATATATAAAACAGTAATCATAAATCAACACGGCTCCTCCTGTCCTTTTAATATTCTATAAACACTACAGACTTAGTAGTATTTTAAGCTATTATATCACAAACTCAGAAAAAAGAGTAAAAAAATACATCACCACAATGAGATTTTTCATCCAATGTTAAATCGAACGAAACACATCTTAATTATGGTAATGTATTTTTAATTATTATGGTATGTTTAAAATATCTTTTAAATCAAACGATGTCATAGGACGCATATTTCCGTTTCCTGTATCATGTTTTTATATGAATTTCACCTCAAAAGTGTACGGCTTGGTTACATCTTTAAATGAGGACAAAAAATTTTCAACAGCTTCTTTTGCATATCCATCTGATGTTTCTATCATTGTCTTTTCATCAACTTTTTTCCTGCAGTCCTCTTCAGCTCTTTTAAGTGCTTTTGTGGCTGCCTCCAAACTGTCAGACTTTATCCATGAAGTGTCATAAATCTGATAATCAGCCCCAATATTTGGTTCTCCTACAACTGCATGGGGCAGTGAAACGCTTATTTTTCTTTTTTTATCATCAATCTTAATTTCTGCTTTTGACATATCTACATACGATTTCACATAACCGGTATATTTGATATAAAACTCTTTATTAAAAAATCCGCTCTTATCTTCCATCTTTACTACACCATCATATATAACTTTTGAAACCGCAAGTTCATTTAATTCATTAAGCTGTCCGCTTATAAAACTCTCAGTAACAACATCACTTAACTTATCCCTGTTGTCAATATTTATTTTTATATAAAGTATTATAAATGCAACACACATAACTGCAACTGTTATGGCTATCGTCCTGACTGTTATTCCATGGTGCCACAGACTGCCAGTCTTGACGGCATTGTTTTCTCTTTCATCATATGCGTTTCTTTTATTCATATTTCTTTCTTTTTTATCATGGACAGCTTTTTTTAACCTATCCATAATTTTCTTTACAGATTCCATAACTCACCAAATCCCATCTATATACTATTCTTTTGCATTTGTCATTCCTGATAATACAGTTTTAACAAATCTAAACACTACCTCAAAAAGTCACTCTTAACAATGCATCATTCCTGCCCACCATCTGAAACATTTACATTTACATTTATATTTATATACTCGTCACCGTCAACAGATACACTTACTTTATATGGTTTTCTACATTTTTTTGCCCCCTCAAACATATCCTCAACAAGCTTTTTAGCTCTCATATTAGCTTTTTTTACCATATCTGTCTTATCAGTTTTTTCCCTACATTCACTTTCTGCCTGTTTAAGTCCCTGCATGACAAACTGCTTTCCCTCTAATTTATTCCACGAAACCTCATCCCATTTAATGCTGCTTTTTAATATGTTTATATCAACCGTATCTGCTGCCGGAAGTTTAATATCTATCGTCCTTTTATCATCATCAACCTTAACTTTCGCTTTAGAAAGGTCAACCCCGACTTTCACCTCAGCCTTATACTCCATTAGTGCAACCTCATCAAGGACATCTATAAACCACTTATTCCTCACCTCAGTAATACCACTATATGTCGTACTGAGCACTGCAAGTTCACTAATACCTTTCACCTTTTCAGAATATACATTAGAATAAGAAACTTTTGGTTCTGCTTTCTTTGCAAAATGAACTTTCAACAAAATCCCACCCAATACAAGAATGCAAATCAATACTATTACTATAATACATTTAATTCTTTTTCCAAATCCAAAAAAATATCTAAACAAAAACATAACATCCCCATTTCCAACAACCTCCCGTAATCAGAGAGTCTCAAAAAAAATTATATTGCACTCAACCATCACCAGAGCCGCCAACCTTAAATTAAAGTCAGTTACCACCGCTGACATAAATAATACCCCTATACTAACTTACAAAAAATATTTTGTCAAATTCATAAAAGTTCCAATATTCCATAGGAATGAATCCTTAAAGATTTTATTTGACGCAATTTCCGATTAATTTATACTAAAACATTAATTCTGTAAAAATATGCATCTACCTTTTATTTTTCAAACAAACAGCAGGAACAGATAAAAACTCATCTGTCCCTGCATCAATTAACCTCTTATCAAAAATTACAATCTCATTATCGCATCCTGAGCAAGTTCTGACCTCACACATTCATCTGCAGACATTGATATCTGCCAGCAAAGCGGACTTCCCTGCATATGCTTTGCCGCATAACTTAACACATTTGTCCTCTCATCAAGAAACGGTTTATCTATCTGGTCAGGATCTCCCAGAAGAATTATTTTTGTATTTTTGCCTGCTCTTGTCATTTCCCCCGGAAGATACACTATATCATCATCAAACTTTTTTCTATCCTGATTGTTCCTCCCTGCTCAAGTTTAACACCCGTAAGTAAATCCCCCTGAATTAAGCTGATTTCTAAACGAAAGTAATGACTGCGATATAGATGCTTTTGCCGACTTTCATTCCGCAAAGGTGCACCCACTTTCTTAAAAAATGAATAATACAATTTTTATTACCCGTAATAATTAAGTCACAAAAGCTTAATCACTATACCTGTATTTCGTATATTCACAACAGCTCAAATCACTTGGCATAAGGAACGCTCTTTCCTATTTTCTTAACGCTCTCACGCTCTATTATCTTACCCTGTATTGAAAAAACTCCCGCTGAATACAATGCATTCTGCATTTTGTGGAGCATTATATGAACAGCCCTTTTTGCCATCTCTCCTATGTTTATCTCATATGTCGTGATGCCTATATCAGCCTCCTGGTCGTACTCAAAATTATCAAAACCAACAACCGAAACATCGCCTGGAACTGAATAACCGGCTTCTTCAAGTTTTCTTATAATAAGACTCGCCGCTTTATCACAGTTGCAAAAAAATGCCGTTGGAATTTCTTTTGGCAGAATAAACTGCCTATCATAATTCATCTTGCCATAAATATTATCTCTATCGTCAATGATCCAATCCGCACGGTACTTAATCCCTCTTTCCATAAGTGCCTTGAGATAACCGAAAAATCGATCATCAATACTCGGTGTCATAAGCCTTGTTCCCACAAAACCTATATTTTTATGTCCCCTGTCAAGAAGATAATTTGTCATATTATATCCTCCGTAAAGGTTATTGCTGACAACATAATCCCCAGCTTCATCACCGTCAGTCGTATCAAAATAAAGAACCGGAAAATTCTTTGTCCACCCCTTAACGGCATTCATATATTTCTTTCCAAAAGCACCCATAACGATTATCCCATCAACTTTATTTTCAGATAGCAGCATCGGCATGATACAGTCATTTTCCTGTGAATATTCAACTATCTCTATCATCGCAAAGCACTTTTTTTTAATGGCACGCTGCGATATTTCCTGATATATGTTCCAATAAAATGACTGTTTTTCCACTATATATCGCTCGGCAACGATAACACCGAGATTGTAACTTTTTCCTGCCTCTTTTTCTTTGTTCTGCACTCTCTTGACATATCCCATCTCATCAGCAAGTGCAACTATCCTGTCTCTTAATTCATCACTCATACCTTTCTGACCGGATAAAGCCTTTGAGACCGTAACCGTACTGACACCGATTTTTGCAGCAATATCAGATAACTTTACTGCCTTTGCCATTTCTTTTTCCTCCAATTGCTATGATTTTTCCTGTCCACACCATAAATGATGCGACCGGCAACTAAGATTTTGCCTTAAGTCCTTCCATAACGCCTCCGAGCAAATATGATGATACATATGCAACAGACGAGCCTCCAAATATCAGTATCAATGCCGCAAATTTTGATATGACACCTGGCAAAAAGAAAAACAACAACGGTATGCAGACATTTACACATATAACCAATACACTTAAAGGAAGATTACATACCACAAGTTTAAATGCTGCCAAAAAATATCCCTTTATCGTGTTTTCAAATATGGCTGCAAGTTCAAACACATACACAAACATTGCAACTCCAAATACAAGGAGCGTAATGCATCCGCCGTACATCACGGAATTAAAGCTTCCTGGTGCTTTATGTAAAAGATACATATCCAAAAACAATACTCCAAAAAACAGCCAGAATGTAAGCGATAAAAACATACCGTTCTTAAATTCTGCTTTAAAAGCATTAAAATAAGTTCTTACTATGCCTTGTTCCGTATTGGAACGCATCTTTTCGATAACGATGTATAGGGCAACGGTTGACGGACCTATCGTCACAAGAAAAACGCTCGTGAGCAGCCAGACTATGTTTAAGACTGCCATGTCACATACCCTTGTGAGAATACGGGCAACTTTATTGTCAGGTTTCAAAACTTCTTTTATATCTGCCGCCATTCTTCATGCCTCCTCTGTAAGCACATGACCATATTAACTTTAACTTAAAAAATACCATAATTTAAGCAAATTGTCAATCTAGCACATTTCAATCACTGCACATGGCATGACAGTTGGTGTCATGCCTGCGAGTGAATGGTAATGATTATTAGTCTCTGCATTTTTGCAAATGGATTATCTCTGCCTTAAAATCTCCCCACGGTCTTTTTATGATAAATCCACCATTCATAAGTGCATCTGCGTCATAGACCTTTCCATCTGTCTCATATTTTGCCGAAAAATCAAGTCCTTTAAGTTTCACACATCTGCTGTGCATATTTGGCTGTGCGAGCACCTGAACAAACACAACTATCGCTTCACTTTTATCCTTTGAAACTATCTCATAGCAATCAAAATAATGGTTGCTCTGGTATGATGCTATACGGTAATAATCTCCCGTCTGTATAAGCGGACAATACTTTTTGTAAGTCTCTACCTGTGAAGCTATCATATTCCTGTCCTCTTCAGGTATCTTTGTCACATCAAGCTCATAGCCAAAAGTTCCCGCCATCGCAATAACACCTCTAGTCTCAAACGGTGTGACCCTGCCGACTGTATGATTAGGGCAGTCCGACACATGAGCACCTATAACTGAAAGCGGATACATAAGTGCCGTGCTCTCCTGAATGGCAAGTCTCTCTATCGCATCGGTATCATCCGAGCACCATATCTGAGGACTGAAATACAACATTCCCGGATCAAATCTCGCTCCACCGCTTGAACAGTTTTCGAGAAGAAGATATGGAAATTCTTTTAAGAGTCTTCCCTGAAGCTCATATACCGCAAGTGTGTGCCTATGCATTATCTCGCCCTGTCTGTCAGCGTCAAGTACATTACTTCCAACATCAGTAAACGGACGGTTCATATCCCATTTTACATACTCAATATTCGCTGAACGCAAAATCCTGGCAACAGACTCATATACATATTCAACAACTTCTCTGTTACTGAGGTCAAGTATAAGCTGGTTTCTGACCTGCCCCGGCTCTCTGCCCTCGATATGCACAGCCCAGTCAGGATGTTTTTTGTAAAGTTCTGACTCAGGAGAAATCATTTCAGGCTCAAACCATATTCCAAATTTCATACCAAGTGAATTTATATTGTTGACAAGTTTCCTTAAACCGCCTTTTAACTTATCTTCGTTTACAACCCAATCACCGAGACTTGTCCTGTCATCATTTCTTTTTCCAAACCAGCCGTCATCCAGAACAAGCATTTCTATTCCGTGCTTTGATGCTTCTTTTGCTATGTCGAATATCTTCTTTTCATCAAAATCGAAATATGTTCCCTCCCAGTTATTTATAAGTACAGGTCTTTCACTGTAGACCCATGACTTTCTGATAAGGTGTTCTCTATATAGGTCATGGAATGTCGATGTCATCTTGTCAAGACCTGCATCTGAATAGACGGTAACAACCTCAGGTGCGGCAAAACTTTCACCTGCTTCAAGTTTCCAGCAGAATCCGTTTGGATTTATACCCATTCCAAAACGCTGCGTTCCAAATTGTGCCTTTTCCACAAATGACACAAAGTTTCCTGAATACACAAAGTTCATTGCATATACATCACCTGTTTCCTGCGTTGCCCCCTCTGATACAACAGCCATAAAAGGATGCTCCTGATGGCTTGATATACCGCGTGATGATTCAACACTGTGACAGCCAAATCCGACCCTCTGTCTGTCTATCCTCCTCTCCCTTGCCCATGAACCGTGAAGCGTTATGTAGTCATGCGGCTCATATCCAAGTTCAAGACACGCAGATAATACTTTTTCGATATATAACGGCTTATCACCATAATTTGTTATAACAGCACTTCTAATCACCGCATCGTTGCCCTCAAAGACAGAATATCTTAGTTCCACCTCAAGCTTTAACACATCGTCTTTCAATGTGATGCAAAGCGTCTGTGCACCATCGCCAAATGTTGCCGGAAGTCCATCAAGTGCTGGCTTTCCGACAATTATCTTATATGAGTCATAGAAAAGTTCAACACCTGTCTTTCCGATAGTGTCAGCAGCTTCTATGCAGCTCTGCCTGAAATCTCCCATGCCCGCCGTCGGATATTCCATAGGAAGTCTGTCAAGGAATGATGATTTTTCTCCATAATTTATATGAATATCGTTGAGATACTCCTGATCCATATCGAGCAGATACGCAAGATGCGTGCCCGAAAGTTTCTTTCCATAATAGATATGTACAAGGTATTTTTCATCAATTATACCCATCACATAACTGTTATTTTCAGTATCAATCTTAAATATATTTTCTTTTCCGTCAAAAACTATCATAACATTCTCCATTCTATATAAATTTATTTTCAGCTAAAAATGTCTTTTCTCTGAGTTTTTTTCTCTTATCTTCAGTCAAAAAAACGATTTTTCTTTCAACTTAGTCTATATCAAATCTTCTTTTATGGCTTCAAGTTTTTTCTCGGCATCTTCGAGACTCTCACCCTTTACACCGTAGTAGAATTTAATCTTAGGCTCTGTTCCTGACGGACGAACACAGCACCATGCGTTGTTTTCAAGTTCATAATACAATACATTTGATTTTGGAAGTCCGGTCGTGCCTGTCTCACCCGTAACCATATCCTTAACTTCGTCACTCTGGTAGTCACGCATTTTGAGCACCTTAAATCCACCCATAACCGTTGCCGGATTTTCTCTCTTTTCACGCATCATGTTCTCAATCTGTTCCGCTCCGTCTATGCCTTTCTTGGTGATAGTAAAAAGTCCCTCTTTATAATAACCATATTCCTTATACATATCCTGCATTGCATCACAGAGTGTCATACCTTTAAGTTTGTAATATGCTGCAACTTCACAAAGCATCATAACAGCAACACAGGCATCCTTATCCCTTGCATATGTTCCTGCAAGACAACCGTAGCTTTCTTCCATTCCGAATATGTACTCGTATGAATTATTCTGCTCGAAAAGTTTTATCTGCTCGCCGATAAACTTAAATCCCGTAAGCACTTCCATAAGCTTTACACCGTATTTCTCAGCGACTGCCTTAAGCATATCTGTTGTAACGATAGTCTCAACTATGGCAGCATTTTCAGGGAGTTCTCCTTTTTCTTTCTTTTCCCTTAAGATATACTCCGCAATAAGCGAGCCGGACATATTTCCCGTAAAGCTTACATATTCGCCTGTCTTTTCGTCCTTAGCATAAACGCCAAGTCTGTCTGCATCAGGGTCTGTCGCAAGAACAATGTCTGCATCTTTTTCTTTTGCAAGTTCAAGTGCGAGCGTCCAAGCCTTGCTGTCCTCAGGATTCGGATAAGCAACAGTTGGAAAATTCCCGTCAGGCTTTTCCTGTTTTTCTACAACATAGACATTTTCAAAGCCAAGTTCTGCAAGCACTCTTCGTACAGGAATATTTCCTGTTCCATGAAGTGGTGTATAAACTATCTTTATGTCCTTTGCAACCTTTGTAATAGCTTCCGGATGGATATTCTGTTTTTTAAGTTCAGCGATATAGGCATCGTCAATCTCTTTTCCGATAACTTTGATGAAACCATCAGTTACAGCTTTATCATAATCCATCGTTTTCATCTGCTCATAGTCATTGACCTTCGCAACCTCTGCAAGTATATTTTTATCATGTGGCGGAGTTATCTGTGCACCGTCCTCCCAATATACTTTATATCCGTTGTACTCTCTCGGATTGTGGCTTGCCGTTATTACAATTCCTGCTATGCAGCCCAATTTCCTTACTGAAAACGAAAGTTCAGGTGTTGGTCTTAACGACTCAAATAAATATACCTTTATCCCATTTGCACTAAGGCAGGATGCAGCTTCTTTTGCAAATTCAGGGGACATTATCCTTGAATCAAAAGCGATGGCAACACCTTTTTCCTGTTCGTCCTGACTTATTATGTAGTTGGCAAGACCCTGTGTAGCCTGTCTTACCGTGTATATGTTCATTCTGTTTGTTCCTGCACCGATTACTCCTCTGAGTCCGCCCGTTCCAAACTCAAGCCTGCGATAAAATCTGTCCTTTATCTCTTCCTCATCATCCCTTATCGCAAGAAGTTCTTTCTTTGTCTCATCGTCAAAATATTCATCAGTACACCATTTTTCATATTCTTTTTTAAAGTCCATTTCTTCCCCATTTCCGCAAAATATTGCATTGACATATTTCACTATTTAAATTTACTTAAATTTTCTCATATAATTACTTAAATGTCAAGTAATTTAAGTTATTTTATCCGCTTTAATTTTTCTTCTTATTAACTCATAAATTTATATGCCATCTGATTTATGAACCAGCCTGTATATGGCATTTGTCACCTTATCAATATCTATAGGCTTACTTATATGATCACTCATCTTTGCCTCGAAACATTTTTTTACATCTTCCGTAAAAGCGTTTGCCGTCATGGCAATTATAGGTATATTGTCTGTATAATCCATGCCCATTTCTCTGATTGCCATTGATGCTTCAAGACCATTCATCTCAGGCATCATTATATCCATAAGGATAACATCATATCTGCTATCCACTCCGTCTTCACAGGATTTTTTAATCTTCTCTACAGCTTCAAAACCATTATATGCCGTAGTAACGATTGCTTTTGCATCGTCAAGCAGAAATTTGGCTATTTCCATATTAAGTTCATTATCCTCAACGAGCAAAATATTTACACCGGTTATGTCTTTAGGAACACTTCTTTGTCTAAATACCGGCATTTCATCCTCGCAAACCTTAAATGGTATCTGGAATTTAAATGCAGAACCCTGACCGAGTGTACTTTCTACCTCTATAATTCCATCCATCAGTTCAACAAGTTCTTTAGTAATTGCCATTCCAAGACCAGTTCCATGATAATCCGTTCCCGCATCCGTATGTTCTCTTGAAAAAGGTTCAAAGATATGCTTTATGTAGTCCTCGCTCATACCTACTCCGGTATCTTTTACCGTAAAGCAATACATGGATTTTTCTTTATTCATAAATACTTCATCAAGCCACAATTCCGTTGTTCCATTCTTTTTATTATACTTAACTGAATTTGACAAAATATTAAGTAATATTCTTTGAATATGCAACGGACTCCCTACCACTTTTTTGTGCTTCACATTGAAATGCACTCCAACCATCACAACATCATTTTCCACTGCCATCGTGGATAGAGACTCAAAACAATTTGTCATAAGGCTGCATATATCAAACCTTTCTCTTGTAAGTTCAGTCTTCCCACTTTCAAGCCTGCTCATGTCGAGCACATCATTTATAAGTGCTTCAAGCTGTTTCCCCGAATCATTTATCTTTTCAAGTGCATATAATATCTTTTCTTTATTATCAATGCACTTTCCAGCTATTTTCGCCATTCCAAGAATACCGTTCATAGGAGTTCTTATATCATGTGACATTCTTGCAAGAAATTCCGTTTTTGCAACATTTGCCCTTTTTGCTTCCTCATATGCCTTTGCAAGTAATGTCTGTGACTCAAGTTCTTTTCTCTTTTCCTCATCTATCTTCTGAATACCTACGATGATCTGTTCAACTTTTCCGGAATTATCCCTGTTTATCGGAAGTGCCGTTATCCTGCACCATCCAAGTATTGTGTCAACAAACTCCTCTGATATACTTTTTTCTTTTTCGAGCTGCAGAGCAATCCTGTCAAGATTATAAAACTTCCTCATTATATCCTGATATTCTTTTGCTACACACCTGTCTATTACTATTTCTATTGTCTTTTTCGCATCATACCCGGCTTCGTCTGCCGGTGTAAACAGTGCAGCATCCTGATTTATGACTCTGACAGTATTTTTCTTTATATCATATGCCCAAACAACACTGTAAATACTGCTAAAAGCGTCAATAACCGCATATTGCTCACTAAGTACCCTCTTATGTTTTTCCTCTTTTAACTGTATATCCGTTACATCCTGATGATAACCTTTTAGTTTTATGCCATTTTTAAATTTTTTGTCACAGACACCACCGCATCGTACATATCTCTTCCCTAATTTAGGATGATGCCACGCATATGTACATTCTGATTTGCCATTTTTGACCATACTATCAACAGACTTCATCACCTGCTCCAGATAATCACTGTCAATCCGGCTGCTCCATTCCTGATACCTATACTGAGGTGTATCTTCAATTTTTATATCTAAAAGCATATTCATGGTTTTGTCCGCATACATACATGGCTCACTGTCATCGTGCAGTTCTATCGACCATATACCAATTCCGGCATTATATAAGGTATCTTCTATATCACCATAATCCATAATATGCATATTTTCACAAATATCTTTTTTATCATCGGACATACTTTTTCTCCCTATATATACTTTTTGCGGTCAACAGGCTTTAAAACACTCTGACCGCAAAAATACAATTTACTAGTTTAACATTGTCAATTTTCTTAATGTATATTGTATTTATTTCTCATCCATAAGTGGTCTTATCACCGTTACAACAAGAATAAATCCTGCTACCGTCACTACTGCCGCTACCAAAAATACCGCATTTACACCATTTTTTATCAATGTCGTATTTGTCGGATCTGATGCTGTGCAGGCATTATATGCAACAGCAAAAACTGCTGCAGAAATAGTCTGTGCAAGTGAATTAGCAAAATTCACAAGCGATGTGCCAACTCCCATGTCATGCGGCTCTAATGCAGACTGTGCCGATGGAGTAATTGAAACGGCTCTGAAACTCTCAGCAATACCTGTTATTGTAAGTGCTGCAAAATATAATATTATTGATGTAGATGGTGTCGTAAATGCCATCATAAACATAGGTATTGCTACAAATACTGTTCCAACAACCATAGCTTTCCACGCATTTGCTGTCTTTTTTCCAACCCAGACTCCCGCTATTGTAGGAAGTATAATAGTAAGAATTGTTCTTGGCATTTGCAATGCACCTGTAAGACTTGCAGATGCTTTCATAACTTGCAATGCTCCAACAGGTGCATAAACATTCATCGCATTCTGGTAAAAATAACATATAAATCCTATCACAAGTAGAACTGTATATTTCTTATTTTTAAACAAATACATTGGAATAAGCGGCTCATTTGTTTTATTTTCAATTTTCACAAACAATATCAATGCTATAACACCGATAACAAAACCTGTTATAATTGCAGGATGTGCAAATCCCATTGATGAACCAAAGTTAAGCGGAAGTAATATACCGCACAATGCTATCACCAGCGTTATGATACCCGATATATCAAGTGATACACTTCCTTCATTTTTCTGATTTGGAAGATTAAAGCCTATAAGCATAACTCCTGCTATAAGAGGTATGGCAGGCATTATTATTGCTGCTTTAAGCATACCCATATCAGTAAGCACACCAGCTAAAATACTGCCACCAAATCCTCCTACCGCAATCGATGTTGCAAGCATCCCCATTGCCTTTGGAACCTTTTTTCTTTCATTTATCAATCCGGTTATAATGTACGGTGCAGCAGTAAATGCTCCCTGTGCAAGACTTATCAGAAATCTTAATATCATAAGTGGAACAAGTGAACGGACAAATGCAAATGCTATGCCACATACAGCACAAATGATTCCCGGTATAACAACTATATTTCTTCGCCCTATTAAGTCTCCCAGTTTTCCGCCTATCGGTGTCATTATTGAAAGACCAAGTGCTGAAAATATCGAAAACAGTCCGACATATCCCATAGCATTTACGCTCTCCAATATCGGTGATGTCAAAGTTGCAAAAACAAGTCCGTACATTGCTACAGAAAGCATCATGCATATACATCCTGCTTGAACAAATTTCCTCTTTTTTTCTGGAAGCGGTATCGCCACCTGTATATTCTGTGTGTCTGCCATATTTTTCTCC
Source organism: Clostridium sp. AF34-13 (assembly GCF_003477845.1). Taxonomy (NCBI): domain Bacteria; kingdom Bacillati; phylum Bacillota; class Clostridia; order Eubacteriales; family Clostridiaceae; genus Clostridium; species Clostridium sp. AF34-13. Next base: position 53,406 of record NZ_QUEB01000018.1, on the reverse strand, counting down.
CCGTACTTCTGATTGTTAGAATATTATCATCCACTCTATATACGCTTATCACACTAATTAAGTATCTGTATGATGGCATATACAAAAAACATTCTGCCACAACTGATATCTCAAATCACTATTTTTATTTATGTTTTTTAAGCCACTCCACAGCACAGTGTGCAAGGCACGCACTTCCTATAGGACATACATCCTCATTAAATCTTGCCTTTGGATGATGTGCCGGAAACTCTCCACGCTCGTCCATGTAACCTGCTGACAAATACATAAATGTACTTGGTATTTTCTCAGCTATGACCGCAAAATCCTCCGAAGCACTTGCCGATACATCAGGATACGGTGTAAGTCCCGGTATATCAAGTTCTTTCATAAAACCAACTATCTCGTTTGTCATATCAGTGTCACATATAAGCGGCGGTACCTCCGAGATCATTTCTATCTCTGCTGAACCGTTGTAAACCTCAGCAGTCTTTTGTGCAACTTCTTTCATTCTTCTGACAAGCTTTTCTCTTGCGGCATTGTCATTTGTGCGGATAGTCCCCTGCAAAATGGCCTCCTCCGGTATGATGTTTGCTGCCGTTCCCGCTTTAAACTGACCTATCGTAAGAACACAGGCTTTTGAAGGATCACTCTCTCTGGCGATAAGTTCTTGCAAAGCAAGATGAACATGGACACCAATGTTTATCGGATCGACTCCAACATGAGGATATGCACCATGAGAACCTTTTCCCTTTATGATTATTTTAAATCCATCTACCGAATACATCATTGTGTCTTTTGAGTTATACATAAATATTCCGACGGGCATCTTTCCCGGAGAAACATGGTATGCAAGTGCTGCATCAGGCTTCGGTGCTTCAAGTATGCCATTTTCTATCATATTTTTACTTCCCTCAAATGTCTCCTCCGCCGGCTGAAACATAAACTTGACCGTTCCCTCAAGTATATCTTCGTTTTCCTTTAACATCTTTGCCGCCGTAAGAAGCATTGCTGCGTGAAAATCATGACCGCAGGTGTGTGCTGCTTTTCCGGTAGGGCAGGCAAATTCCTCACCACTTTGCTCCGGCATCGGAAGTGCATCCATATCAGCACGAAGTAAAAGCACTTTTCCTCCGCCTTTTCCTAAAACTGCAGTAATACCATATCCACACTCTTTGGGCTCTATGCCATATTCTTTAAGTTTCTCTATAACAAATGTCTTTGTCACAGGTATATCAAGACCCGTCTCAGCATGTTCGTGTATATAACGCCTGTTTTTTATAGTCTCATCTTTAAGTTCAACTGCTCGTTTATAAAAATCCATCTGTAGTCCTCCTCTTAGGTCATTTCCGAATTTGACATACGGAATTTACTTTATTTAATATATTTTACCAAAGCAAATATAAAAATACAAGAAATCACAAAAAATTTATTATCAAACGGTAACAGTTCAGCCATAAAAATATAATCGGTAATATCTGAGCTTGCTCATTGTATTGACATCAACCGCAACAGTTTGGTCTGAAACAAAAAATCCAATCTGCATCTTATTTGCAAATTGGATTTTTAATCGATATATTTATTGAAACTTACAATTATACTGTTTCGTTTGCATCATTTTCTGTACCGGAATTATATTTTTTTAGTTCTTCCACTGTTTCTTGCAATCCTCTTACACTTGCTGCGACTGAATCTAATTCTTTCATGTCATTTTCACTCATATTACTTGCTTCCTGAGTACTTGCTGTTACTTCTTCACTTACAGCAGAAAGCTGTGTAATACTCTCTACAATTCGGTTATTTGATTCAAAGAGTCTCTCTATCTCTCTTTCAAGATTATCTGCACTTCCTGATAACTCCTCTGACTGCCTGCTAAGTTCATCAAAACTCTTGACATTTTCTTCAATAAGATCTTTTTGACGATTTGTTGCGGTTTTTGATCTCTCAATAAGATTTGCAGTAAGATCTGCATTATTGTTTAACTCATTAACAATCTGTTCAATCTGTTCGGTAGACTTTTTGGTCTGATCTGAAAGATCTCTTATCTGATCTGCAACAACCGCAAAACCTTTGCCCGCCTCACCTGCTCTCGCACTTTCAATGGATGCATTTAATGCAAGAAGAGTCGTCTGGTCTGATATCGAAAATATGACCTTTGTTATCTCCGAAACTTCTTCTGCCTTTGCTTTAAGCTCATTCATCGCCATCTGTACATCTCTTTCTACAGATTCAATATCTTCTGATTGATTTCTAAGTATTTCCATTCTTTTTGAATTATTACTCATCTGCTCTGATGAATTTTGAGCTGCTTTAACAACCTCAATCGTATTTTCTTTTGCTACACTGACAGCTTTCTGAATTTCTCCTGTCATCTCTGACTGTTCCTGAATACTTTCTGCCGTACTTAATATTCCCTGTGCTATTTCATGTAATGACTGATTTACATGACTTGTAGAATCCTTTAATGACATCATCCTTTCTGATGTTTCTTCTACTTTACCTCTGGTTGTATCAGCAACACCCAAAATATCTTTCATCATGGCACTCTGTCGTTTTTGCTCATCTCTCATCGTATGTATGGCATCATGATCAAATTGTTTGAGAACCATTGTTGACCACTGAAAAAACAACATTGCCATAACAGTAATCACTATCATCATAAATTCTGACTGATTGATATTTCCAACTGTTATAATATCTTTTACGGCACGTATTGCCAGTATAGCTGTTGCAATTATAACTATACTTGCATTAAACTGCTTATGATAATAAAGCATACAGCAAAATAATGGAGGGATTATATAAAGAATAACAAATTGAGAACCGTTCATAAAATTAAGTATTGCATAGACAAGCAGAAATCCATACAGCATGACAGCTTTCAAAATAACAGATGAATGATCTTTTAAATACAATACCCAGTCTGCTATAAGACTGAGTCCCAGCAAAACTGTCGGAAGTCCCATAAATCCTGTTCTCTGTTCACCCAATAAGATCTGAGTTATAAAACCAAGCAATAAAAAACCTTTTATTATGGACATACATACTATAACCATCTGATTTGTCTTTTTCACACGTTCTGTTTTTTTACTGTACTTTCTGTATTTTACAACAATCTTTTCTTCAAATTTTTCCAGCTTATCTTTTTCATTTAAACTCATAAAAACTTCTCTCTTCCTGCATACCTATACTAAGACTATCGTTGGCAAGTATGCATAACCAACCTTAGTCCACACTTTCATATCATTTGTCTTTCGACTGTATAACTGTCAAAATCCCACTGTCAAACGATACATAAGCTTTATCAACACCTTCTGCAAATTCGTTACTAACTGTTCTGCTGCTGCCTTTTATTACATCAACTCCTTCCAGTTCATACTTTAATCCTGATAATCGTAAATTTTTCACTTCATCCGTATAAGGATAAAATGAAATATATTTACTCCATATATCATCTTTATACAACTCTGTTTCCCCGTCTATAAGATAAATTTTATTGTAAGAATCAATGATATATGTTTCAACACCATTTTCCAATGCTTTTGATAATATTCCAATATTTGCGAGAAGATGATCAATCCTCCCTCCTGTTGCACCTATTATAATAATCTGTGACGGGTAATTTTCTAAAATATAATCAAGAACAAGCTCTGTATCTGTCGCATCTTTTTCCGCAGGATATCGTATAAACTGTGCATCTATTGAGGATTTTATCATTTTATTCATATATTTGTCAAGAATTCCAGGTGATACACTGTCAAAATCCCCCATAAAACAGTCAACTTTTACATCAAGTTTACATGCTGTTTCAAGTCCTGAATCAGCACATACCACTGTATCAAATTTATGTGATTTAAGGTATATACTCACAAAGTCTATGTCTGTTTTGCCTCCACTAAGAAGCAATGTTTTGCCAAATGTTTTATTATCAGTCATTTTCACTTATTTCTTCCTTTTCGGGCTTTGGAATTTCTCCTGTCTTTGTCTGATGGCTCTTTCGCAACTCTTTTTCCATATAATACATCTCTTTTTGACGCTTCAACGCTTCACGCTGAATATCATATATGTATTTTATAAGCCTTTTATCTGTCTGCAAAAATACACAGCCATATGAATATGAATACTTACTTCCCTTTGTCGTTATATCGCTTTTTCTTACGACCTGTGCCTTAGCTTTTAATTGGCCGAATTTTGATGGAATATTAAAAAATACCGCATCATCCGTCTTTAATTTTATGTTAAGACAGATATTTATTCCTGTTTCACTGACATCCTTGATAAATCCCTGCACAAATTCCGGAACCGGTGTCTTATATGCTGCAAATTCAGGGTCATCAACATCCGGATAAGGCATTTCTGAAACTTTAAGTCCTGTTTTCGCATCCATATAAAAACCAAACATAGTCTCTGTATCAAGATCTACCCTGTATGCATTCCGTCTGTTAAAGGATTTCCCTTTATCCTTTATCTCAAAAAAATGAATAAGACTATTGTCTAGCTTTGCCATACCTGCCCGACATTCTTCCCATTTCCACATATTATCACTGTCTCTGTAAACAATACTTATAGAATCCTCAGGATTAAACTTAAAAACTTTTCCTCTTGCAGCAATAAGTGTCACGCAGATCTTTTTTTTGTCAACATACTCTGCCTTACTGGTAAGTCTGTACCTATACCCCTCTCTATCAACAAATATTTCTACCGTTCTTCCTAAAGGTATATTTTCGAGAAGCAATTTAAAATTCCCCCTTTAATTTTCTTATATTTTCTTTAATATCACCGCCAAATACAGCAGTTCCGGCGACAATCCAGTCAACTCCGTTTTCAGCTATTTCTTTTGCATTTTCAATATTTACTCCACCGTCTATTTCTATCAGGAAATCAGATTTACTTTCTTTTCTGATATTGTCAAGCTTTCTAACTTTCTCCAATGATTCTCTTATAAATTTCTGACCGCCAAATCCCGGATATACACTCATCACCAGTACAACATCAACAATGTCCAAAAGACCTTCTAATTTTGACACTTCCGTATCAGGACTTATCGCCACAGAACATTTCATGCCTGCTTCTTTAATCTTTTCCAAAGTTGCCCTTACATCTTTACATGCCTCATAATGAACCGTCAGAAGATCAGCTCCACACTTAGCGAAATCCTCAACATATCTTACCGGTTCATTTACCATTAAATGCACATCAAAAAACATATCCGTTATTTTCCTGATTGATTTTATAACCGGCATACCAAAAGATATAGACGGAACAAACTCTCCATCCATTATATCAATATGCAGAAGCTCAATATCACATTCTTCAAGCTCGTGTATCTGTTCCCCTAATTTGCAAAAATCTGCCGAAAGTATTGACGGTGCAAGTTTACTTATTTTTTCCTCCATTATATAGAGTTCCTCCTGTGCTTAATATTTTCTTTTATTGCTAATTTCATCAAAAAATTGTCTGTAATTATCATATCGTCCCTTTGGAATCCTGCCCTCATCAAGTGCAATCTTTACACTGCACTGTGGCTCATGTATGTGAACACATCCCAAAAACTTACAGCTATTTTTATACTCCTCAAATTCCGGATAATAATCCCTGAGTTCCTCTTTTTCAAGATTTGGAAGTCCAAGAGAAGTAAATCCCGGTGTGTCCATAATATAAATTCCGTCACCAAGTGAAAAAAGTTCAGAATGTCTTGTTGTGTGCTTTCCTCTTTTAATTTTTTCACTTATCTCACCAATCTCCATCCCTGCTTCCGGAAACAGTCTGTTTATTATAGATGACTTTCCTACACCTGATGGTCCTGCAAGTACAGATGTTTTGTTTTTAAGACACTCTCCAAATTCTTTGATTCCTTCGCCTGTAAATGTGCTTGTCATAAATATCCGGCTGCCGCACCCACGATAATTATCCGCAAGTTCTGCCAGATATTTTTCATCTGCATCATCTTTTTTATTAAAGCAGATAACTGTTGCAATCCCCTGTGTCTGCATCATAAGCAGAAATCTATCCAGCAGATTAAGGTTTGGCTTTGGGACTGATGCCGAAAATATCACAACAGCCTGATCCACATTTGCAACGGCAGGTCTTATTATGGAATTTTTTCTCGGCAGTATCTTTTCAATGCTCCCTAGCATTCTTTCCCTGTCAAGTATCTTAACTTCTACATTATCTCCAACTAACGGCTTTACTTTTTTATTTCTGAATATTCCCTTTGCTTTACATTCCACAACTCCCGGCAAGTCTGTATCAACATAGTAAAAGCCGCCTATTCCTCTTATAATCTTTCCCTGCATTACTGCCTAACCTTTTTAAATTCAACATTGTATGAATTACCAGTTGCAACATCGCCTTTATACAATGTTACTGTACCATTGTTCTCACTCCAGCCCTTTATTGAAAATTTCTTTGGGAAATCATCATAGGAAAGTGTTCCCTTATATATAGTCTTAGTCTTTCCATCCTGCTCAAGAACAAGTTTGATAACAGCAGGTTCATCATCCTCATAATCAAACGGATTGCCGCTTACCGTAACACTGCCCTCATAACTATAATTATATACTGGCTTTGGTGTTGGTTTTGCTGTCGGCTTCGTGTCAGAGCTTTTTGTTCCCATGCTGACTGTATAATCCACAACTGTTCCGACCGGAACTTTTGTGCCGGCTTCGATAGTCTGACCTACAACGATTCCTTTTGCATACTTACTTGAGTAAATATAAGAAACATTTGATGAATTTCCCGTAAGACCTCTTGCCGTGAGCCTGTCAAGCGCAACTGCCTCTTTTATACCAACGATATTTGGCATTGTAACATTATCACTCTCAGGACCTTTACTTAAGATAAGTTTTACGGATGAGCCTGATTTTACACTTGAGCCCACAACAGGATCCGTGCCACACACAAGTCCCTTATCAACCGTATCACTGTATTCTTCTGATGTTGATGAAACGGAAAGTCCCAAAGCTTCAAGTTTCTTTGTAGCATCATCCTTTGTAAACTTTGTAAGCTCCGGTATCGTAACACCACTGCTTCCCTTACTATACTTAATGGTTACGCGTGAATATTCTTCAACGCTGCTTCCCGCATCAGGACTCTGCTCTAAGACCGTATTTGGTGTCTCATCTGACTCCACCGGTTCAAGTCTCCACTTAAGTTTCTTTTCTTCAAGTATCTCCTGTGCTTCTTCAAGTGTTTTGCCGCTTATATTAGGAACTTCTACCATGCCTGCCTTAGGTTCTTCTGTTGCCTCTGCTGTTGTTTCTGCCGGTGCCTCCGTTGTTATTGAAGTCACATCCTTATCGTCTTTTCCTGAGCCCTTGCCCCACCAGCCGCTCACTTTTCCGATTATCAAAAGAATCACTATAAGAATAATAACTGCAACAACCACACTGCATATTTTTAATATCTTTTCAAGCTTAGGGTCTATCGCATCATCATCGCCGATTTCTTCCTCCTGCGGTTCTATGTTCTCCTCCTGAGCATATCTTCCTCTTGATGCATCTCTTACTTTGTTTACATCGTCACTTGAAAATTTGATTGTAGGCGAAAAATCATCCTCATCATCTACAATATTTACATATGCCCCATCCGGCTCTGACAAAGATCTCTTAAGATCAGAAATAAGTGCCGCAGAAGACATATAACGCATATCCGGTTTCTTCTGCATACATTTCTGCACAATTTTTGAAAGGCTTAACGGTATATTAGGATCAAGCTGTTGAAGTGGAACCGCTTCATCCTGTATATGAGCGAGGGCAACCGTGACCGTACTCTCTCCCTCAAAAGGCACTTTTCCTGAGAGCATCTCATATAAAGTCACTCCGAGCGAATATATATCACTCTTCTCATCACTGTAACCGCCTCTTGCCTGTTCAGGACTTATATAATGAACAGAACCCATAGCATTTGATGTAATTGTATTTGATGTTGCCGCTTTTGCAATTCCAAAATCCGTTACTTTTACTTTTCCTTCTTTTGAAATGATTATATTCTGTGGTTTAATATCCCTGTGTATAATATGGTTATTGTGGGCTGCTTCCATTCCCTGTGCTATCTGTATTCCGATGCCGACAGCCTCTTTCACATCAAGCTTGCCCTTTTTCTCGATAAACTTCTTTAATGTGATGCCCTCAACAAGTTCCATGACAATATAATGAAGTCCATTGTCCTCTCCAACATCATACACATTAACTATATTCGGATGTGACAATCCTGCAACGGATTGTGCCTCTGCCCTGAATTTTGCAACAAATTTTGCGTCACTGCTGTATTCCTGTTTCAAAACTTTTATTGCAACATATCTATTCAAACGATGACATTTGGCCTTATAGACATCTGCCATTCCACCCGAACCCACTCTATCAATAATTTCATATCTGTCACTGATCATCATTCCGGGATTAATCATACTTTCCTCCATTCTGCCATCAGGCATAAATCTCATTTATAATCTTTTTTTCCGGATGTATGCATCCGGATCCGGCTATATGTATTTGGTCTATATTTCAACCAAAATAACTGTAATGTTATCTTTCCCACCATTCTCATTAGCTTTCTCAACAAGACTGTCTACTGCTTTTTCTATAGAGCCGCTATGACGCACTATATACTCTATATCATCATCCTCAACCATGTTTGTAAGACCGTCACTGCACATAAGTATCTTATCATCCGGCTTTACATCTACCTCAAAATAATCTGCGTGAACTGTCTCGTCAATTCCTAAAGCTCTCGTAATAATATTCTTCTGTGGGTGTATCCTCGCCTGGCTTTCGGTGAGTTCACCCTTTTTGACCATTTCCTCTACCCATGAATGATCATTTGTTATCTGTTTTATATCATCACTTATGATGTACAGACGAGAATCCCCAATATTAGCAATATATAATGTATTATCCATAACAGTGCATGCTACCATAGTAGTTCCCATGCCCTCATATTCAACATTCGCTTTTGCTTCTGCAAGAACGGCATTATTGGCGACCTTTACCGCCTCCTCCAATGTCGTTACCGGTGTTATACTTTCGCTGTTTTTTATGGATTCAGCCATTTTCTCAACACAAAGCTTTGACGCATAATCTCCTGCTTTATGTCCACCCATGCCATCTGCTACAATAAACAGATTTTGGAAACCACCAACTGAATTTTCATTGCAGTAAACGGAATCCTGATTCATGGCTCGTTTGCTCCCGATATCAGTCTTTGCATATGCTTTCATCGTCGTTTCCTCCTCGTTCTTTATTTCTAAGCTGACCGCAGGCGGCATCAATATCCCTGCCCATCTCTCTTCTTATAGTAACATTAAATAGAATCGTCTTACAATCCCCCATTTATTAACCTCCTTGTTATATATGCGTCTTGTAATGCGTCTTACTATACAAGTACCACACATATTTAGAGCGTATATCATATAATTTTATCCATAATAAAAGGTTATCATTTCGACCTTTCCATATTAACATAAATAAAAGAATAGGGCAAGTCATTGCAACGATGTTTATTATATCATCATTAACTTATCCCTATTCTTATTTATTATTCTTTATAAATTATTCCTGTATATTCCCAAAGTAGTTTTGGACTTATATAAAAGTCGTATTGAGAAGACTCTTTTTCTTTATTCCATTTTGTATCAATTATTTTTTTCTTAAATGCAGTTCCTATTGGTAATTTCCCATTTATTATACCCTGTCGAATAAACTGTTGGTCTTTTCCCATTAATTTTGCTACTTCTTTAACAGGTATATTTTTCCCAGAAAAATCTGGCATAATATAATAAACTTTATTATTTAATTCCACTGCTTCCAAATCCACTTCTACTCACCTCATCTAAATGTTCTACTTCTTCAAACTGTACTGCTGGCTGAATCTTTTCAATTCTGAACTGACAAATGCGGTCATTTTTATTGATTGTAGTATCTTCTATAGCAATCACAGGCATCATCCACTGGTCAGTATCACCAGAGTATGAATTATCAATAATCCCCATGTGATTTGTCTGTATTACTTTAAAATTCTTATATGTAGAACTTCTTGGAACTACATGCGCCTCATAACCATCTGGTAGCTTCATCCCGACTCCGAGTGGAATTAGATGAAATTCACCTTTCTTCAGGTGTACTGTTTCGGCTGAACGAAGATCTATCCAATTAGATTTATCACCACCGATGTATTCAAGTTTATCAATATCTTTATCAAAATATTTAATCTTTATTGTTTCCATGATTTAATCTCCTTGTTGCTATTTTTCATTGTTTTATTTATAACTATATGTGCGAGTATGAGTAGGAATAGAAAATAGTAATGTATTGATATATTCTGCTCTATCTATCAATTTTGCATATTTATATCCCCATGCGAGTCCATTCACGACACTCCAACTTGTAGCTCCACTATCCCATGCATATATTTTACCATGTTCATATTTTGCAAAATATGCTTTTTTCCATTCATCATCTCTTTTTTTCTTTACTAAAATTGGACTATCTATAGTCATATCCTGCCAATTTATATATTTTTCACATTCTTTATCTAACCATTTTTTTCGCTGCTTACTACAATCTCTAAATCCATCAAAGGAACATTCTGAACAATCCATCTCTTTGCAAGATTTAATTTTTCCTATACCATTCACCAAACCAAAACTGTCACCACTTTTCAATGCAACATCAATGATTTTTTCTTTAAATTTTTCTCTGTTTGTCATAAATAAATCTCCTTTATATATTCTTCTCTAAATAGTCCAAATACTCGTCCCACTTATGAATATAATGATAATATTCCTTTATTTTCATGCCAAGTCTTTTCATTTCACCTCTCATCTCGTCCTGCTTTTTCTGAGATGTAGCCAGTGTTGTTAAAAATCTTTGTGATGTATGTACTAAGGATATAAGCTTGTTTTGAGGTAAATTTGAGGTTATAACTTTATACCTCTTTAAGTCTTCATCTGGTATTTTATAATTGGATTTTAGAAGATATTTTGTTGAAAAAGGTGAGCGATTAGATCCCGAAGTTAATGGTTTCAAAAGTTCTACAAGTTTGTCAATATTCTGATATTTGAATTTAAACAAGACTTCCTGATCCGTTTCTTCAACCTCAAATATTATATTCTCTGTATTACTTATATCTTTTTGAAACAATTCTATATCTTTAATTCTATAAGTGTTACGAGTTATAATCTTGTCATCTTTTTGTATCTCTGATATTGATATTTCTACATTACTAGGATTTATATATTTAGCATATATTTCTCTAACAATGTTTCGACCTCTTGAAAGTGATGGACAATAAAACTGTAGAGTTCCACGATTACCATAATAGAATATTTTAGAATTATTTGCACATTTGATATAAACATCTATGTCTTCATAAGTACCATTGAGTTTACGGTTAAAGTCGTTTAACTGTTTATCAAATTCACATTTGAGTGTATAAGTTCCTTTATATTTTTTAATGAGAAAATTACTCATTCTAAATGATCCTCTCCTTCCTCTTTAGAAATGCTGCATAATGCACACATCATAAAACCAGCTATAACTCCTATACATAACCCTAGAAACATTCCTATTAAAAATTTAATCATATATGCTCCTTTCTTTTCGTTTTTAATCACAGTACAAAATCATTTTATTTTTGGCAAGAGATTGTTTCACATCAATACAGTTTTGGTTTTTTGAACCTCTGAATTTCAATGATAGGTCTTTCTGCGCATCTATATATTCTCCGTCAACCATGATATTACATAACTTAATGATTTCTCTGCGTTTAAAATTATTTAATCCTTCTTGAGACCAACATGATAATTGTCCCCGAAAGATTTCTGAATAAGAATATCCCGTATACAACCAGATAGTTTTAGTTGGGAAAGAAATACGGATTTCTTTGACTAATTTGAGAACTTCATCAAGGTTATTTTCGTATAGTGGATCGCCACCACTGAAAGTAATGCCTGATATATAGTCTTTAGATAGTTCGTTAAATATCTCTTGTTTTGCTGATTCATCAAATGGAATGCCACTATCAGGATTCCAAGTTTGAGGATTTTGACAATTATAACAATGGTGAGAACAGCCTGAGAGCCATAAAACAACTCTCAGACCATCACCATTGTTCATATCGTCATGTGTAATATTATGATAATTGATATGAACCACACTCCTTACATTGAAACTCTATCTGCAATTTCTGCATTCTTAGCTTCGTTATATCTTGTCTCACCATGTACTCTTGTAAATCCCAAGTATCCGTTCATCCTGTCAATTTTAGTAATCATCTTGCTACCACACTTAGGACATATATCCATTTCTACTTGCTGATATCCGCAATCTTCACAGTAGCACATAGCAAGATTTACACCCTCATAAAAACCTTTATCCATTGCTCGAAGAATAAGCGTTTTAATTGCTTCTTTGTTATATCCTAGATTGTATCTGCAATACTGAATCTTTCCACCATTAAATAAATTCCAGAAACGTCCTTCTTTATCCTGTTTTTCAATAGGTGACATCTGTTCTGATACATGACAATGGAATGAATTACTTACATAAGGCTTGTCAGATACATTCTCAATGATTCCATAAATCTTGCGAAACTGTTCAATCTGAAGACCACACAACGATTCGGCAGGAGTGCCGTAAATTGCATATAAAATATGATCTTCCTCTTTAATCCGATTTGTATAATCGTTGATATATTGCATGACTTCTAATGCAAACTGCCCGTCTTCACGAATAGATTTACCATTATAAAGTCTTTGTAGTTCGTTCAATGCAGTAATTCCATAACTCATTGTCATTGGTGGGAGAATTGTTTTAATCTTATCTGTTGGCTTTAAATTACCACCAAGCAAACCACCTTCACAGAAAGCAACTGGATTTACACTTGCTCTTAATTCGCCAATATAATCATATGTTCTCTTATGTAATCCACGGATTAACTCAAGATAATAATCAAGAACTTCATAGAAATCTTTAGATTCTCTACGAGCTTTTGCAAGAATCATAGGAAGATGAAGAGAAACAACACCAAGATTGAAGCGTCCTTCAAACACTGGTGTATCACTTTCATCCGCTGGATGCATACCACCTCTTTCATACCAAGGTGATAAAAATGCTCTACACATGTTAATCATATGTTACCATATGCACTGACTAGCTTTTCCCTGTTGAGATGTCCTAATTCTCGTCATAGGGCGGTATCTTTGGGAGTTGGTGCTTATCTCCACTCCTACTCGGCTACACTCATCACCGATAGTCGATTGACCTTATTTGTAAGGCACAGCTTCATCTATGGTTCAGACGAATTTCTTCTCCCATAGACCTATCTGTTAGCAGTCGTATAGACCACACCTGTTAAGCAACAGTTAAATACCGTTTTACATGGGCTGATTTGCACTTACCCATAGGACTAACCACTTTACCATATTTTTTATACATTTCTGCAACATATCCATCACCAGTTAATGATAACCAGTCGGGGTACATTGTTTTACTACTACAATCAATTCCAGCATTAAATACATCTGCACTTGGATATTTATCTGAGCCATCACCATGAATATTTTTATCATATAAAAATACGATTTTAGGAAATAATACAGGACGTTTAAAGCCTTTCTTACCTTGTCCTTCTGAATGAACCTTAAGGAGCGAAATAGCTGCCATTTTACCAAATTTTGATGTTGCTAATCCAATTGTCATTGTGACAAAAGGATAATCCCCCCGACTTGATCCGACAGAGTTTAACTTCATTTCAATCCCTTGCCATCCCTGCTCAAAATCACGCTGGACTTTTTTATTAGCATATTCAGAAGCTTTTTCATCCCAATCTGTTCTATTTAATTCCGATATACAAATGCCTGATTCAGTTAAAATATTATAATGTTCCTGCTTATATTTTTGATAGCTTTTTTCTGCATATGGTACAAGAATTTTATCTACTTCTGGAACTGTAAATCCTCCATACTGTTGTGCAGCCGTTGAAAGAATAATATCTCCCATTACATCAAATGCTGTGTCAAGATAATTAGGTTCATTATACCAAATATTACCCATTTCAAAGCCACCATTCATAACCTTTCCAGCTCTAAACAAATCACAGTTAACCGTGTCAAGTCTTGCGCTTTCGTCATGAATATATATATATCCATCTTTACTAGCCTGTTTTTCCGCATATGTTAAAAAGAATTTTTTATATAATTCTCTACTTAGTTCATTATAAATTAAACTTCTTTTTGTTGCCACCAATGCTGAGTCTGTATTAGCGTTGCTTTTATCTCCAATATATCTGATAGACTGACTACGTTCATATACCTTGTCCATCATATGTACAAAGTCTTTTTTGTAGTTTCTATATTCCTTATACATTTTTGCAACCGTTGGAAAATCTTCTTCCAAAACAGATTCTACAATGTTATGCATATCGTAAATTTCAATATCTGTATCTTCATCGTAACTTTCATCTATTTTTGCTAATACATCGTTCAAAATTATTGCATAATCACTTTCTGATAATTCATACATAGCACGTCTAGCAGCTTTATTGCAAGCATTTATGATTTTTTGTTCGTTGTAAGGCTCTATTGTACCATCTTTTTTAATTACATTTGTCAATATGTATGTCCTCCTATTTAAATACTGTTAATCAATGCATATCCAAGTACACATACCGCAATAGCTGCCACGGCTTTCCAATCAATCTCAAACTCTATACAATCAAGCATATTAAACTTCATACTTTATAAATCTCCTCTCTCATCATCTGTCTGTTGATTCAAATTAAACCCTCTTGTATATCCTATTAGATATGTAATATACGACAAACAAATTGTTACAACCAACCACAGTATTATAAAAATTATTATAAATGTCTCCATTTAACTAAACCTTTATTGTTATAATAAAATCATATGTGGGTAAGGATTTTCACCCTACATGTACATTTTTATTGTACAGATCTTGGGCTACCAAGGATGAAGAACCACCGTACTCCCACTTAACTGATGGGCGATATTCCTTTATGTGTTACCAAATTTCTCTCTACTCGATAGCCATACTTGTGTCTACATATTCCACCACCACATATATTCATATAATATTATTCTAATTCAGGTCGATTATTTGTAATAAAAGTTCTTCGATACCATCTACTGCCTTTAAAATTCTGCATATTCTCAATTTTAGGTTTTATATCATTACCTAAAAGATAATATATCTGCTCTATATTAAGAAGAACATCAGCCATTTCTTCAATAAGATTGTCTATCACTTCTTCTTTTGTTTTTGGTGTCAGCCCATTGAGTGTTCTGCGATACTTTAAACAAGCCTGAGATAATTCAGAAGATTCTTCTGCCAACTGACATAAGATATTTTCAATACCTAAAACCTCAGCAATGTCTTCAATCTGTTTTCTTGTTGTAATATTGTTCATAATTTCCTCCTTAAGAAACCTTTTCACATTTATCAATAATATTTTTTACTGTTTGCCATTTTTCATCATAATTGCCGTTGACAATAAAATCTGCAAAATGTTCGATACCTACAAACTCTTTCTCATCATTTGATAGACGCTCATAAATGTCTTTCTGCTTATCTCCACGCATTCTCATATGTTCTATTCTCTTTTCTTCAGAACATTTTATGTAAATTACTACGAATTTTCGATCTATATTTTCCGATGAAACTAGGGTTTCAATGCCTTTTTTATCTATCACATATAGCTCACTTTCAAGTAATTGAGCGTGCCTAGACCAATAAAAATTTTTATTGAAGTAAGTATCTGCTGCAATTCCATCGTTTTCTTTATCAATGTAATAATTGCTTAGAGATACATATATATGGTCATTATCAGACGGATGACGTTTAGGACGAGTTGTATATGACTTTAAAACTTTATAATTATATTCATTATGTAATTTGTCCACTATCCATGTCTTTCCACTGCCTGATTTTCCACATATCAAATATAAATTTTTTAACATATATTATATTCTCCTATTCATGTGTGAAACCAACAACATGTCCATTATGTATAATTGCTGAATCATGATAAATTTCATATTTATTGATGATGTCTTCCAATGTTAAATTATCGTAATTTTTTATTTCTTTTTTAGATTTTCTTTTTACTGTAATCATATCGTATATATTCTCCTCTCAGTCTGCATAATTATCTGCTTCTTTCCAAGCTATTGCTAAATTTCCCAATGCATCTTTCAGAGCATTTATCATATTATTTACTTCATTGGTCTGATTAACGCACTCTTTTTTAATTCTATTTGCATCTTCCTTATTTTTAGTATTTTTTAAATCTTTAGATTCGTTTAAGAGCATAACAGCAATATTACATCTCTTTTCAACAGCATTAAATTTTGCCATAGCAACCTCCTTAATGTACAATATATTTTTTAACTTCTGTTTTAAATTTTCTACCAAGCTCATCATTGTTAGTCGTTATTATGATTGGATCGGATAAATCAAGTGAAAACATTCCCATAATAGACGATGCGTCTACCTCATAAATACTTTTAGGATTTCTTGCAATAATATCCATGTTATATTTACTTGCAATTGATACAAATTTCTTAGCATCTTCAATCATATTTAATAAAACTTTAAATTCCAACATTAAAACCTCCTAAATAAAAAAACAAAATATTAGTTACATTTATATATTCTCCGAAACTATCTCCAAAACTTCATAGTTCCATTAGAATCAAATTTTTCTGATATAATAGCTTTATAAGTATTGTCTTTATCAAATCCAACATTGCGAGTTTCAACACCTATAATTTTTCTATCAAATCTTCCTAAACTATCATTTCTTTCTCCTAGACACACAATATCATCATCTCTTACTGTGTCCTGAATCAACTTCTTTAGTTCTCTTCCTTTCAAATATTCTCTTTTCCTTTCTTCTTTTCTTCTTTAATTTTATTCAATGCATCTTTACGAGATATAAAAATACTAGCTTCTGCTTCAATTTCTGATATTAGATAGGCTGTATGATCCTTTTCATCACATCCTACGATATATGTGTCTTCTACTGTGCGTAACTTTATTTCTAATAAGTCGTATATTCCCACTTTTGGGAGTATACGAGTATAAAACACTATTTGTCCTATGGTAAATTCTTCTTTCATGAATTCCTCTTTCTTATGAATTATGTAACATCTTTATAAATTCGTTTTCAGTTATAATTGGGATATTTAAAGATTTTGCTTTCTTATTTTTAGAACTTGTTGAATTTATATCGTTGTTAATAAGATAATTTGTCTTAGAACTTACAGAACCTACTACTGTGCCGCCATGAGCCACTATATCAGTTTTTAATTCATCACGATTTTTGTAATGATTAACAGAACCAGTTACCACAAATGTTTTACCTTGTAATGTGTTTGAAGTTTCGTTTGATACAGATTTAGATTTTTCAAAAGTAAATTCCTTTGACAAGTCATATACCCATAATGAATTTTCATGCCACCATTTTGCCATTGAATTCATCATAACAACACCAAAGCCATTAATGGTTAATAATTTTTCTGGCGCAGATTTCATCAAAGCAATAAAATTATTAAAATTCTCTTCACATAATTTACTAATATCTTTACTTACTGATTTTCCGATTGATGGAATTGATAAACTATAGATAAATCTTTCTAAAGATGTATTGCGTGATTTCTCAATAGATAAAAGAAGTTTTTCAACAGATTTTTTACCAAAACCATTCAAGGTTTTTATCTCATTTTCGTGGTCTGATAGATGATATATGTCTTTAATTGAGTTTAGCCAACCAAGATTAATGAATTTCTCGATTGTAGATTCTGAAAGACCATCAATGTTAAGTGCGTTCTTACTAGCCGCATGTATAAGCTTACCAAGAAGCTCGCCCTTACAATTATCATTGGTACATACAAGTAATTCCGAGTTATTGTCTTTTATGATCTTAGTAGACTGACCACATATAGGACATTTATCTGGAATATTGATATATGATACATCTAAAACTAAATCGTCAAACTTGCTTGAATCAAATTGCTCTGCCCACCTTATAGCAGGAATAATCATATTGGCTTTATAAACGCTAATCTTCTGACCTTTCCAACTTCTTCCAAGAATCTCATTCATTACAGAAACATTATGAAGTGATGCACGACTAACTTCGCTTCCTTCAATATCTACTGTGTCAAAAATGGCTACAGGAGTTAATACGCCAGTTTTGCCACAACTCCATTTAATATCTCTCAATGTTGTTTCTACAGAATCGTTAAATATTTTGTAAGCGATTCCATTCCTGAAATGGTGACTTGTATTACCAAGTGATTTACCGTAAGTAATATCATCAAACTTAAATACAACACCATCTTGGGGAAGATTTTCTATTTCTGCAATATTAATAAAATTATCAATATGTATCTGTAACTGATTAAATTCATTTATTGTAATATCGTAACACGGAACTACATCGAATCCTAAATTCTGAGCATTTAATAATCTTTTGTAGAATGAATTATCACTATCTCCTTCAGCTACTTCCCACGCATACCAAGACAATTTCCTATCTTTTACAACCGATGTATCAAGACTTGATAATGTGCCTGCTGCTAAATTACGGCTATTCTTATATTCTTCATTTTTGTTAATCTCTGCAAAATCATCTACTTTAATTAGTGCTTCACCATCAATTATATAAGTTCCTTCCTTATTAATATGTAATGGAACATTAGTAAACTGTTTAACATGTTCTGTCACATCAGATCCAACTGTACCGTTCCCTCTGGATTCTGCCAAAATTAAATCACCATCTTTATAAGTGAGACGCACTGTTAAACCATCTAATTTTACAGAAGCCACAAGATTATGATTATTTGCAAATTTAACAATCTCTTCTGTGCTGTGACACTTTTCAAGTGAGAGCATTGGTGTTTTATGAGTGACTTCTTTTATATTGTCTAATACTGTTGCACCAACATTATGTGTCGGGCTATTAGATAATACAATACCAGTTTCTTCTTCCCACTGTCTTAATTTTTCAAGTTTATTATCAAACTCAGCATCACTCATAATAGGCTGTCCAGTATTGTAATAAGCTTCGGAAGCTTTATTGAGTTCATTGACTCTATCAACTATCTGATTTCTATTCATTGTTCTCCTTTCTAATTCCTATAAAATGAACATTTATTTATCGTCATATATAATTAACTCTTCTGCATACGGAAGCGACTCTACCCATTTAATAAAGGCTTCTGACCATTCTGTAAGCTTATGGTTTCTACGCTGAAAGTACATATTACGGATATTTTCATAATTCATTGTTATTGTACGCTTCTGTAACCAACTCTCAGGAAGCCAACGTATAAGCTCTTTCCAGTATCTCTTATCTTTCGTCTCAAGATACTTCTGACGAATATTTTCTAATACATAAATAATATCCTCTTCAAATGTTGAAATATTATCTAATCCGTCATTATTCTTTGGATTATCAGCAAGAGATAAGTTCCTGTCATAATCATCAATCTCAAAACAATCTAATGTAATTGGTGTTGTAGCAAGCTTGTGCATTGTACTCGTTGAGTTCGCAACCGTCCCTACCTTATACGTATCAAATTCTTTCCACCAATATAAAGGAGCTGTAATATCAACCGATACAAAAATCTGTCGCATAAACTTTCTATGCTCATTTCCTGCTTTAATAAGTGTCTGTGCAAGTTTCATATCATTTGCTCCAATTCTAAATTCATCACAATATTCTTCGTCACAATCCATATTTAAATGTGGGCAATCTTCACGACAACCATTCATACAATCATAATTTGTTCCACTATCACTTTTGTCCCAACTATTCTTAGGATTTCTCATTCCACGGAGACTGTGTTCAAATCCCCATACCTCTGTATTTTTAAATTTCAAATCTTAATCCTCCTACTTTTTAATTTCAATGAAAGTTTAGTTTACTGTGAATTTATTTAAATAACATCTTCAATTTCTCAATAAATGATTTATCTGATTTCACTTTTACAATCCTAACCCCGTAAACAGATTTTTCATTTAACTGTTCTAAAATTTTATTAAGTGTATTTGTATCTTTGACTCTAATCGTGACAAGTGGATAAATTGAAAACTGCTTTTGTTTCGTTTTAATAACTTCTACATTGTTTTTGGCTAATACTCCAAAAATATTCTTATCGTCAGACATACAATCTGTATACTGTAAAATTACTTTCATTCTCTGCCTCCTAATCTCCACATGAAATAATGGTTTAATTGTTCTTTTCACTCTTTAGCTTATTAAATATTTTTGAAAGATATCTCTTCTGCCATTTTGAAAAATTAACATTGTACATTTTTTCAAATAGTTCTATACCATCTCTTTCAAACATTCTTTTATAAGACCATAATTTATCTTTTTCAGTTGTGTTCTTGTTATCTTTAAAATCATCACGCATTACTACTCCGTCTTCACGAATAATTTTTATTCTTGAATTTGGACAACTCATGCAATCATCTACATAACATAATCCAAACGGATCATATTCTGCACATTTTTTCTGGTCACAAATTTTTATAATTAGCTTATATTCTGTAACTGCTCTATCATTCATCATATACGACCTCCAAATCTTCCAAAGAAACTGTCGTTTATTGCTACTTTTTATTTATGTTTGTCTATGTATTCTTTTACATCTTTTTCAAGTTCTCCAAGTCTACTACCAGCATACTGAATCATATGTATAAGCCTATCTTTTTCATTTTTATAATACTCAGCAACCTCATCAATAATTTTAATATCTCCTTGTCTTGGTTTATAATGAGTACACATATAACATTCATCTGCTATATTTAATCCAATATTCCCATCCTTATCACCAAATGCACCATAAGGACAACTACTTCCCTGTGAACCATCACTATATTTTTTAATTTTCACGCATTCACAGTTAGGGAATCTTTCCTTATATGCAGCTCTTTCCTGTGGTGAATACATACAATACTGCTTACATTTATTATGTGGTAATTCATCTAATTCATAATCTATATAATCCTGTGGCTTCATATTGCAACCCGCACATGCTCCATATGAATTTCTATTAAATACCAACTCACGACTTTCAAGTGGAAGATTATGTAAATATGAAGACATTTCATTGTCATATAGATAAGAATCATCATACATGTCATTATCATCTAACGATTTCATGTTCCAAATAGGTTTATCTCTTGTAGATTCCTCATAACAAGCATCGCAAAGCTGAAGGCTTGTACTAAAATTATCAAAATAACTACCATATCCTCTACTTCCGATATTGATTTTTTGTATCTTATCTTTCTTTTTTAGACACTTGTAACATAAATTTTTAGTATCTCTAATTGCCAAAATACCTTTTGAATTCATATTTTCTCCTTTCTATGCAATAAATAACGGACAATAAATCCGTCTTTCATTGGCTTTTTGAGTCTCTGAAACGCCCTATTTATGGGCATTCCAGAAATCATCTATTGTATTATTCTCTACAGTTTGGCTAATAAACTCTTAATTGGCTCTCTATTCATATTTTCTTTAGCCCATGATATGTAACTTGGATCTGACTGAGCAACATCAATAAGCTTCTCGCCACTGTGTTTTCCAAAGTTCAAAACATAATCCTCTAACTTAACGACTTCCTTTTTTGGTACTTCAAATCCATCAAACAGAACTTCAATATCTTTACGACTTGCAAGGTAGTCTGCTAAATGTAAAATTGTCTGATATTTGTTTTTAGGCAATGGCAATACCGTTGAACTTCTTTTATCAGTATTCCATGCACCCATATGGCTCTCAATTGTAGTTGCAATCATTTCGATTTCTTCATCAGAAAGTTCATTGCCTTTTAACTCACGAATAACATCAGCTGCTAAAAGAGGATGATCAAACTTTGTATATTTATTTTTTGTGAAGTCATCATCATTTCCGCTTTTTCGTGAATCATGCATCATTCCTGCAACTCTCATTAAATCTTTCTCTCTTTGAGTAAAATTCTTGCCAAAGCAATCAACCGCAAAAATATGATTTAAGAATCTTACCAAAGCACATGTATGTCTTGCCAATCCTAAATCGCCAAGAGCATATTGAGGATGATATTTTCCCGTACTTGACGCACCTACATTCCAAAAATAATCTGGGATTGTTTCAATACATCTTTCTGCAAATTTTCTAATATCTTCTGACTCAATTGTGTTTAAAATCGAATCAAAAATGTTTGACTTACTATTCATATATTCTCCTATTCTGCTTTCATAAATATCTGTAGCATTGTTTTTCTATCAAAATTTTCCTTCTTTTTAAGTGCATTATTTACTGTACGAATTTCTCCGAGGTGATAACATTTTTCTTTTGCTCTACTTTCTCCTACATATAACAAATTGGAATTCAACATGAAGGTATGTGCTTTAGGCGTAATTAAAACAACCACCTTGAACTGACCACCCTGAGATTTGTGTGTGCTGATAGCATAAGCTAATCGAATATTTTTCATAGAACTTTTTGGGATATAAATAAGCGTTCCATCATAATCAACAACCATTGCATCTTTTAGAATTTTTACAACTCTACCAGATTCACCATTAGCAATAAATGTTGTATTTTTATCATCAATATATTCCTCATTATAGATAATTGCTTTGTAATCATTAGCATAGTTCATTACAATGTCATTCAATCTGAATTCTGTATCTCCAAATGTAATTTTCGCTTTCGGATTAGAATTAACTGCGTTTTGTATCTTCTTATTTAATGCTACTGTTCCATAATCACCTACGTTATAGCAAGATAATACTGCAATATCATCAACAGAATATCCTTTGGATAATAATGTCTGATAAAGTTTTACAGTATATCCAACAAGTTGATCTTGAAGAATCGGCATAAATATATATGACTGATCTTCACCAAACACTTGCATACCTGTTTTGGTCTTGTCTAAATATTCAGTACCAGTTCGTGTATCTGTAGCAACAGTAGATAAACCACCTTTACCATAACGGAACACCTTATCAAGCGTGATAGTAGGAATATCCTCACATTTCAACAAATCATAAAGTACATTGCCAGCACCAACAGAAGGAATCTGTGCATCATCACCAATAAGAAGTAATTTTGTTTTTTCAAAATCTATAGCTTCAAGCAATTTTCTGAAAAGAAAAATATCTACCATTGAAAACTCATCCACAATTACTACATCATATGGTAATTTATTCTCTTCATTAAATCCCCAATCAGTAGGTGGCATATACATAAGACCTCTATGAATTGTCATAACATTTTCATTTGTAAAACCTGACAGTACCTTTGCAGCTCTACCAGTTGGTGCTAAAAGTAAATGCCTTTTGTTATAAGCATTTAACATATTTACAAATGCCTGTGTACTTGAAGATTTACCACTACCACCATATCCAACAAGAAGAACAATGTTATTTTCACACATATATTGTGATGTTTTACACTGATTCTCAGTCAGTTTAAAACCATCAAGTTCCTGAAACTTTGAACAATCACAATCCCATTTTGTATGTATCTGTAATCCTTCTTTAATCCTATCTGATATATATTTCTCTGTTTCATATGTTTCTTTTTTACATACACTTAATAATTCTCTATCAAATATAACATCATTCTCACCTTTTAATATGAGTGGCAAATTATTTTTTGCTTCTGGAACTAAAACATCAAACTGTTTCTTCAAATCACCAACATGCATATATGTATTGCCATTGTTCTCATTTTCATCAAGTAAATAGTCTACACATGCTTTTGCTCTTTGGTATGATGTAATCAAATCAAATCCAAAAAACAATACTGGTTTCTTTCCATTTTTTTGACATTCCTTGCCATCTTTATCAAGGGTAAGTAATAATGAATCGGCGGTCTTAAAACCAATTCCACCAAGTCTACATAAACATTGATAAGGTTCTTCTCTGATAACTTCCTTGATTTTATCTACTGATGTATATTTGTCATACAACTTTTTTACTGTTGAAAGATTGAATAAACCTCTGAACTCTTCAACAATCTCAGCTAACTTGAAATTTTCTATAACTTTATTTTTAATGACATTGAATGTATAATCCTTGATTCCTTTAGTCTTATTCAAATCAATATCATCTAATCTGTTATTCATAATCCTATCTACAATATCAGGGTACGCTTCAAGTAATACATCCGTTTGATTTGGTGTTAATATTTCATATAAGAAATTTCTTGTTGCTGCTAATGTAGTAGGTTTCTCTCTTTTAATATTGATTACATCGTATCCGACTCCATGAGAATCGGATACCTCCTTTGCTTTTACAATGTAATCAACTCCAAGATTAAGTTCTGAAATATTACCTTTAATAGTTGCTGTGCCATATTTGCCAATCTGTACATCAGGATATTCAAATGAATTGACAGAAACGCCATATATTTTGAAGTCAGTAGAATTATATACAAGTCTTTCTGGTACACATTTAAACTCAATTATTTTATCCAACTTTACATCTCCTTCTAATATACGTCCCACTTCTTTACTATTCTCTCTTTTTCATCTGTTTTAATCCAATCGCCACCAACCTTCTTCATTTTATTTCTCTCACCAAATTCTTTTACATTGATGACATTACCTGCTATAAATGGGGATTCAATAAATGACTTTCCAGAAGTGATTTTTGTTTTAAGATACTCACCATCTCTCATGTTATAAAGCATAAGGTATGGTTTTGTTTTATCCTTATAGAACTTACACTCAAGAACATAATACATATCTTTTGGTGCTTTCGGATTTTTATACATTATGTTTCCAAGATACTCTTGTTCATATACAATCTGTTCTTTTATTGATAATGGCTTATTCTCTAAACCGCTTATCATAAGTTTAACAAGTTTGTCTTTATCAACATTACTATACTGTTTAGGTGTCTCTTTCTCTGCACATTTTCTTACATCTTCTTCTCTAATGTTCAGTGATACAATTTTATCTTTTTTCAATTTCTTGCATTTTCCTAACAAATTGTACATATCAATAATTGATAGTAAATATTTATTCTTGCCAAACTCAGAAAAGAAATTTAGTGTTGTAAGAATATGTAATTGTCTATCATCCACAGATGTTTTTGATATAATATCAGAAAGTAAATCGACAAAATTATCATAATGATTTTTAGACAATTCATATAATTCGTCTGCGATCTGATCATTACAATATTTTATAGAAGAGATTCCTTGATAAATGGCATTTTCGTCTTTATCCATAAAATACTGTGCTTTGGATTTGCCAAATTTTATTCCTTTGATTTCTATTCCCTGTGATTTGATATATTCTTTGATATTTGACATTTTTTCATTATTGTCTACATAAACATTTAATGCTGATGTTAATAGCTCAATCTTATGGTAATACCTTAACCATCCAATAAATAGACCTATCATACTATATGGAACGGAATGATTTCGTGAAAATAAATAATTAGATGCATCTTCGATTACTATCAAGAATGATTTTATAGTTTCTTTTGCCTCAGCTTCTGTCATTCCATACTTCTCTTGTGCAATTGCAATAAATCCTGGAATATATCTATCATCTTTATTACCGTGAATATCTACCATATATCCACCATTTTCAATAATAGGTATATCTGCTTCAGTACCTGTTTTCTTAGCAAAATGTCTACGGACAATATCTGCTTGTCCCATAGTAAAGCCACAGAAATCATGTAAGAAATCAATAATCTGTTCCTGATATACTAAATAACCAAGTGTAGGTTTTAAAAACTCATTAAGTGCTTCATTGCCATTGTCCTTGTAAATACCATTAAATAACTGCTCTCTATAAGATTCACCTGCTGGTCTAATAGCACCACTAACCATAGCCATTACATCAAGATATGAGATATTATCATTCTGTGCTTTAATATTCTCCAAAGTTTCCTTACTAAGTGTTCTTTTTAATGAATCACTTGCAAAACCACTTTCAAACTGGAATATCAATGTAGTATCTTTTGCTATTGAGTTAATAACATTTTCATCTGAGAAATTAACCTTATCAGGTGTTAAATAATCTATACCTGCCAGTTTACAAGCACCATCAATTAATCCAACAGCATTTAATCCTAACAAATCTAACTTTACATAATTTAAAGAATCAATTTCGTGCATGTCTATTTGGCTTACAGGACGTGGATCTGATGTAATAGATAATGTTCCAAAATCATATCTTATATCTGTAGGACTACAAACAATTCCTGCTGCATGTCTGCCAAGTGATGTAATCGTGCCAATTACCATATCAACATATTTAAACATTTCTGGATATTGTTCTCTGATTTTTCCTGGCATATAATCTTTGCCTTTATCATCAGTTTCTACCATATTTGATAATTCTTGTGTTTGATCAGGAGTCATTCCATATGCTCTACCGACATCTTTTATTGCTGCTTTTAACTGAATTGTATTAAAAGTAATAATGTTGCAACAATACAAACCTTCCTTATTAAATAGATACTCACGCACTTTATATCTATCTTCTGCGTAAATATCAGTATCTACATCAGCCAATGACATTCTTTCAGGATTCATAAATCGTGAGAAGTTAAGCTTATATTTAACTGAATCAACATCAGTACATTTAATCAAATATGCAATCTCACTACCAGATACAGAACCTCTTGAACATCCATAGTGCATATTATTTTTCAGCAGCCAATTCTTGTAATCTGAATCGAGTAACATAAAATCAATAGCGTCATTATGTTTGTATGTTTCTAACTCTTCCTGTATCCTTGGAATATACTCTGTTTTATAATTTGGGAGTTTGCTTATTCCACGTTCTTTTACACCTTGAACTATTCGTGCCTTAAATTCTTTCTCAGCATCAGGATATAATCTTGGATATTTATTACTATAGTCCAATTCATATGATTCAATATTATCTGCGAATCTATTTGTTTCTTCGATTGCATCAAGATAAATTGATTTTGGTAATGCATTCTGTAATTCAAAGGCAGTAACCATATCATCATAAGATTTCCATGATAAATCACACGCATCCTCATCATGGAAATTAACATTTTTTGATTTCTGCATTACTGCTCTACCCATCATATGATCCTTATCAATAGCATGTACATCGCTTGTAGCAATAAGCTTCATTCCATATTTCTGAGCAATTCTATACAAATACTGATTGTAATAAATCTGAACGTCAAAATTATGTGGCTGTATTTCCAACCAACATCTATGCTTATTTTTAATAAGGAATTTCAGAAATCTTTCCTGTACTTCTTTCGTTCCTTTGCATAACATACCTGCAACACAAGCTGTTAATACTAAAATATTATCTGATGTATTCTCAAGTTCCTCTAAAGTAATTCGTGGATTATAATAAAAATGACCATCATTACGATTAAATGAATCAGAAGAAAGTTTGTTAAGTTCTAATACCCCATCATAATTCTTTGCGTATAAGCAACAATGATAGTTGTCTCTTTGCAGATTACCCATATCAATTTTTTCTGTTACATAGAATTCTTCTGCATTAATATATTTCAACCCAGCCTTTTCACATGCCTGTCTTTTTGCAACATTATGAAGGACTGCGCCATGCTCTGTAAAAGCAATGGCTTTCATTCCTTCTGATTTTGCTTTGTCAATATAAGCTTGAAAAGGGGTGATTGAGTCAACTTCAAGACCGCTATATGGGTTAGAATCCATACTATGTAAATGTAATACTGTTAAATTGCTCAACTTCTCACCTACCTATATCTATAAACTATTCACAAATGCCAATAAATCATCTTTGTCTGCATCAGAATCAGATTCAGTTTCTTCTTTGAACAATTCCTTCTCTTTCAGATACTGGTCATATGGTTTATGCAACGACCTAGAATATCCTGAGAGGGTTGCCAATCTAAATTCATCGGCATCTGTCACTTCTTGCCAAAAAATATTTTCATCTTTACTATTCTTATATTCTCTCTCTTTAGAGTTAATTTCTTCGACCGTATTGATAATGTCTTCTTTTAAATCGTTAATCTTTTCTTCTGTTAGAGGTACTTGTACATAACAATCATGGATTTCGAATTTTTCTCTAACCTCATCTGGCAAGCAATCAATATTGTTGTTTAACACCATCTCATCAACATATTTATCAATATCATCTTCATATCCGAAATTTTTCAGCCACATTTTTGCCGTATTGATAAGACTTTCTCCTATAGAATTTCTTTCTATATATCTATCTTTTTTCTTACCATTTTTCTGTTCAATGGTAACTGTGACATATTTTAAGAAATTCCATTCGCATACAATATCTTCCAATGGAATATTTAATGCTTGTCTAATACCTTCAGCATAAATAACCAACTGACCACATTCAGCGTCAATTTTTGTACCTTGATAACGTGTAGATGTCTTCCAATCTACAATATGTACACGTTTTTTCGCATTGCCATTTTCATCTTTGTATGACTCGATATAAAGCATGTCAATATATCCTTGCATATAAATATCATCAGAAATTTTAATTGTAATAAAATGCTCAACTTTATGTGGAAAAGTAATCAGATTATGATTTTTAAAGAAATGTCTAATGCAATTTTCATATTTATTTGCTATTGCATCATTTTTATCAGAATCACTGCGATTGTATTTGAGTTCTGCACAATTCATTGTAAATAAGCTATCTTCATATAAATCTGGCATATCCTCATATTTAATTTTGTCAGTATATAGCTGCTCAATAATATCATGTACATTACCACCAGATACACAATAAATACTATTTGTTCTATCCTCTTTCTTGTGTAGGATGTATTTCAAAAAATATTCCCATCTATCTTGTTTGTAACAATGATACCTTGACCATGACCATAATGTATCAACACCAAACTTGTTACAAATTTCTGTTAATTCTTTACTTGTCTTTCTTGCCAATCTCTTAACTTTCTCCTTTCTGACTCATCATATAAAACACGATGCTTGAGAAGGAAGTTGTATACTTTATTTGGCATATCAGCAGGACTGTCTTTACTACCTTTTTTAATCAAATCCCAACGATCATATATGTAACTTACTTTTCTAATAGGATAAAATTTATCACATTCCTGTCTAATATGGTTTATATCAATTCCTTCATCTAAAGCCACTACAATTTCTACATTTAAACTAATCAGTATCCTAACTTGTTCTTCTGTAAGCTCACAATTTCCTATTGCAACAGCCGTACCATCTTTTCGTGAATACCTTTTAAGCACCGATTTCTGCGCTTCCAAAACGACTGCATAACCAGCCTCTTGAATTGTTTGATAATTCTCATTTAACCCATATACATTTATTCCTTTTGGATATGTTTTGGATAACTTAAAAAACTTAGGAATATCAAACATCTCATAGTTTGGTACAGTAGTTCTCCCACTGATACCTATATATTCATTGTCATCTCCATCCCATTTTCGTTCAGGAATAACAATTCGTTTTCTATCATATGAATATCCAATGTTAAATCTTTTACATGCAAAGGGCATAACGCCCTCACGAACCCAATCAATATATGGTAAATCAGTATATTCTTTCATACACGAATCATCATACACTGGAACATCTTTATCAATTGTGTATCTTTGGCGTTTCACCTTTTTGAAGATTGCTAATGGATCTTTCTTATTATCTTTGTTGTCACTCTTACTATATGAATATTTCAAACCTAAAATATTGTGGAGATATTTATTAGCTTTCCCAAAAGATATACCCTTTATTGTCATAACCAATGTAAAAATATCTCCACGCTTATTTTCTTCCGAACTTCTAATCGCCACTGATAATGTATCTTTCTTTACACATATAGCAGTTTTATTATTGCCTTGTGGCAAGGCGGCTCTCCATTCATGAAGATATTCGTGTAGTCCATGACATTTCAACGATAATAAAATCTGTTCTATACAATTATTCTCTATAATGTATTCTTTTAGTTCATCTGCATTAATACACGCTCACCGCCTCCATCACAAATTTAAAAATCAACTGGGACAGAAGTAAAACCAACTTCTTTAAGTATGTTTCTACTCATATCATGCTCACATACAATCTGTATACTACTTGCAGCACCCTCACGGTTTTTACAAATGAATATAAGCTGATAATGTTTGCCTTCGTCCAATTTGACAGGTATTTTTGATTTATTATTTTTCCCATCAAATCTATATACCTTTAAAGCATTTTTCTCACCTGTATACTCATCTTCAAATACATCTCTTAACATTAAACATGTACTCGCAGGATCGACAATACTTTTTGCCATACCAATATTATCTTGACTATAAAATCTTTGACGTGCTGAAGACTTTGCCAACTGGAATGTAATAGTTACATGAACTTCCAATCCACCCTCTTCTTTGCACTTCACAGTATCGTAAATATCAACCATATTCTGTTGCATATCTAACCACATCTTATCGGAACGACTGCCTGAATCGGCTTTATATGTATCAAGAATGAAATACTTAACACCAAGGTTTGCATATTTCTTTAGAACTTTTATGAATTTCTGAGTTTTGTATCTTTTGAATGGAACTATTATAAGCATGTTGTTCTCAGCTTTTTCAGTAATCCAATCTGCACACTTTCTTAACAAATCTTTAACTTCGCTAGAATATTTACCATCTCTAACAACGAATTTTTGCAAATCTTGTTTGTAAATATTATTCGCAGTCCACACCAACAACTCTCTCTGCCATTTCTTTTTTCCCTCTTCGTTGACACAAATAACAAGTCTTTCTTCATATTTTATTGTGCTTGGAATCAACATTGATCTTGTTAGTGTAGTTTTGCCCATATTAGATAGTCCACCAATCAATGTAATATTACCAGGTAACTGACCACCAGTTTCTTTATTAAGAATATCCATATTATTGTATGGAAGTCCAACTGCTGCGCCAGCATCTAATTCATCAATTAAATCATAAATGCCATCAGCCAATGAATATGACTGTACATCATCATCTGCATTGATGAAAATATGATTTAACATTGCTTCATATTCTTCATATATTTCATCTAAAGACATATCACAGAATTCATTGATACGATTATTTACAGGGAATCCATTTTTTAACATCTCCAAAACTGTTTTCCACTTGTATAGCTCTTTGACATACCCATCCATATTGTTGATGTTTACATACTCTTTGGCTTTATCAATCGTTTCATATCCACCATAATCCTCATATTCCTTTTTGAGTTTTTGATGCTTTTCAAGATATAAACCAACAGTCATATCATCCAATACTGATTTCTTTTCTACTACAATAATGTCATTTGCAATCTGCCAATAGACTCGCCATGTATTTTCACTAAAATCTTCAAGCTGCAATGTATAATCAAAAATTAATTCTGGTTGTTTATATAAAATAGCAACTATATTAGCTTCTGCTATTATCTTGTATTCTCGAATCTGTTTTGCACATTTTAATACTTCTTCCTGATAAGGAGTTAATTTTTTATTCTCTTTTTTCTCAGCCAATTAGTACCTCCTCAAAACAGTTTCTTCATTCTGTCACTTGTCTCTTTAGTCTTTTTTACATATCCAGCATTCTCATTACTCTGATTATTGAAGTCTTTAGATTCAACTCTCTCTTCAGTCTTTTTAACATTCTGTAATCTCAAATACACATCGTTGATTTCAGGTTCAATCATTTTCATAATAAGATTGATTTTATGTTTTTCATCTTTGATTTTCTTTTCATTCTCATGTAAATATGTAACAATTTTTCTCTTACACAACTTAAAAGTACATAAAATTGTGTAATCATCATAATTAGCTTTTGCTTCATGATTATTATTCGCTATATGTTCGCCACGTTTAATACCTTGTAACTTTAATGCGAGATACTGTGGAAATTTCATATTATCATCGTATTCAAGAATCTCTTTCTTTACATACTCACATAATTCAATCCACTGCTCGTTATCTTTCTTTTTTATATTTCTCATTTACCAAATCATCCTTTCTTAAAAACTCCAACAGGCAGATAACCTGTCGGAGCATAATTTTAATTAGGCTAACTGTAACTTGGCAAAATCAATTAATTCTGTAAGAGTATCTGGTGACTGCATTTCAAGATTCTTTAATGAAACATCCTTATCCTTCATCTGCTTGTTTACTTTGAGCAAAGCATCCTTATTATCCTTGAGTGACTTTAATACATCTTTAAACTCAGTCGCTAACTCTTCTGCTTTTTCAGCTTTGTCAACCATAGAATCTGTAGAAGTCTTTAAGTCATTCTTGTATGATGTCTCATTTGTCTCAAGATCATGCATTGACTCAAAATAATCCTTCCAAATATCATAAGATGGGTTCTCAATAATCTGTCCAACCTTAGTTACATTTGTTCTATCCTTCTTAACCTTTGCAAAATAACGAACATCCTCACCATTCTCTTCCTTATAGAACTCAAGGATTGTATCATAATCAAATTTAACTGACTTATGCATATCAGGCTTAATGCCAACTAACTTACGGTTATCTCCTGTTCCTTCATACACTTCTGTTGCCTGTGCAACTGACACAACATGCTTACCCTTTGCAGAGAGATCAATCTTAGCCTGCTGAAGCTTCATGTTAATAATCTTAATACGTCCCCACTGTCTCTGAGAAACTACTGTATCATCAACATCTCCACCTTTTCTACGTGTTTTCTTCTCTTCAACCTCTGTTGCTCCAACCTGCATAGTTGCATAAAACTTTGTCTCTGAGTCAATATCAAGTGTCTGAATTTCATCAGAATCAACTGCTTCATCAATATCATCCTCTAAATCATCAAGATCTGATGTATCATCTACTAAGATAAGATTATTGTATGTCTTACCATTCGCCAATGTAATATCCTTACCCTCGTAGTGTGCAATACCAGTCTCTGAGTCAATACATGCAACTTTAGGGAATGTAAGTGCGAACCATGACTTTCCAGAACCTTCATAACCATATGCTAAAAACTTTCCACCAATCTTTGCTTCTCTTGCTTTTCTAAATGCCAATTGTTTATCCTCCTAGAATTTAATTTTTTATAAAGTGCTCACCCTGTTTATAACAGGGCAAGTATATTTTTTAGTTCATACCTTCAAGCATTGCAAGAAGATCATCATCTTCTGATGAGCTGTCACTTTTTGTTTCAGAATCGCCATCATCACTTGGTTCTACACCAGCATCATTTAATGCCTGTTCGTAGAAATACAGGTCATCCTCATCATACTTACCATCTTCAAATGCTACAGTTGGTTTTCTATCATCACCATCACCAACATATGTAATATCAGGCTTAACAATAATCATTCTTCTCTCACGATTACCATTTCCTACGGCACACTTCTTTTCAGCCTCTTCCTCTGAATAAAGTCCCATTTCGATAAGTTCCTTAATGTCGTCAGGAATGTCATCTTCTGTGATATTTACTACTGAACCACCTTCAACTAAATTTCCTGTAACCGTAATTTCAGTAATCTTACCCTTCTTAGGCTTGAAGAATCTCTGAAGCATCTTTGCTGTAATTTCTGGATTCTCGTTGATAGCAACCTCAAATGTCTTAGGGAATGTAACATTCTTCTTAACCTCAACCTTTTCTCCATCAATCTTAGGCTTGCCAACATAATCAACAACATAT
This sequence comes from Clostridium sp. AF34-13, assembly GCF_003477845.1. Classification (NCBI taxonomy): domain Bacteria; kingdom Bacillati; phylum Bacillota; class Clostridia; order Eubacteriales; family Clostridiaceae; genus Clostridium; species Clostridium sp. AF34-13. The sequence continues at coordinate 19,771 of NZ_QUEB01000018.1, read as the reverse complement.
GCAGAAAGCTCCATAGTCCCCTTGTCCTCATTTTTCTTTCCAATACTCTTAGAATCTACAAGGATTGTCTGTGAGAATGTAGCCTTGAAATCTGCTTCATCATCAACCTTTGAAAGAACAATAGATGTAATTTCCTTCTTTGTAGATACATTCCCTTCGTACTCGCTATAACCCATTGTTCCCTTTACGTTCACAATCATTCCGTCTTCAAGATGCTCATTGAGATATTCAACTGCGTCATAAGCTGTAAGGAACTTCTTATATACAGTCTTATCCTTAACATCCTTCTCAACACCAACTGTTAAGAAAGAAGAATCTGAAATACTGTCATATAAAGACTCATCAAGACGATCTTCCCATGCAATCTCTACTGACTTACTCTTTCCTGAATCATCCTTTTCATCCTTGCTATACGCACGAATGACATTATCCTTATCAGGGAAGAAACCACTTCGCATCTCTGCATAAACCACATTACCATTGCCACAATCAACACCAACATACATACTATTATCTGTCCAACCAGAATCATAACTGTTGTCAAGATTGAATGTCTTGTCTGTTACTTTTACACGTCCAATAAGATTAAATGCTGCCTTACCTTTCTTTAACGCTTTTCTTTCCTTTGTCTTTGCCAAATTACTTGTCCTCCTTAAAATTAAAAAATTTATGTAAATATTGTTAATAAAACAATCTATCTAAACGCCTAAATGGGCGGAACACAGAAGTTAATTTATGTAAACATCTATGTATAATCAGTGATTTTTGAGTATACAAACTCAAGGGTATGCTGTTCTTCCACCCATTCATATATCCTCTATTCAGTTTTGATTTTTTGGAATTTTTTTGACTTGATTAAGTCGGATCAACTATTCGATATGCTAATCTTTTATCTGTAAAGATTTCTTCTCCATTATCTTTTAATTTTGTGATATTACAAGACAAATGCATTTCATCATATTTCAGATTTGAAATTTTACAATTAGATTGGATGCTGTTACCTTTCATAACTTTTGATTTGAACAAAACTGCTTTACCATCATAATTCTTATGTGCTTTACAATATTCGTCCCAACTGTCTGCTTCGACTACTCTTGATTGATGATCTCGAATGAAATTATTTTCATCAATGATTAGATTTGTTTCAATTACTTCTATACATATCACCTCACTTGTATATTCTCTGTTACTATCGAAGAATGTGAATCATTCCTTCTCTTGTACCCATTAAAACAGGTTCTTCTCCATTGGCTTTCATCTTCCAATAAGCACTTTTACTTTTCTCCATCTCTAATTGATGTTTCAAGCTTTCAATTTCTTTCTCATAATAGTCATTATCGAACTTCTGAATGCCAATCTGTTTATAGTCTTTGGAAACATGTTTTACAGAATAATTGGATATGTAATCACTTGTACCATCTGAATACTGAATTGTTGGTTCAAAGAACCCACGTTTTTTACATTCATCGCAATGGCATATATCTGAAATGTATCCAATTCTTCCATCTCTATTTTCTACAAAATCTCCGATGTTAAATTTTATATCTGTTACATTATTCTCTTTTGGTATATGGACTTCTTCAAAGAAAAGATTTACACAATCAGAATATTGTGTTGACCTAATAAATCTATATCCCAAGCTTTCATATTCATTTATTATTTTATTTGCATCTGATAAGCTTGCTTTAACTGCAATCATTTTTCACCTCCTAACAACCAATGAAACAGTGATTTATTTATTTCAAACTTGAATAAACTGACTGTAATTCTTCAATGATAATCTTTTCAGGAAATGTAACGCATGTAACAATATCAAATGTCTGACATAAAATAACAATAATTCCTCCAACAATTACACATCCTGTTAAGATTCCAAGCAAAATAGTAGCCACATCATAACATGAATGCCAATCTTCCTTATACTTTCCATAACAATATTTTGTTTTTCCAATCGCATATTTTCCAACAAACAACAGACAGATACCAATTAATATCCACACAACACTTGTTGCAATTTCGTATGTAACATACTTACCACATAGTTGCTGTAAATATGGAAGTACATTTGCAGAAGTCCAGTCAATTGCAAGACCAAACTTTTCTGCAAGAGCGTCTAAAATTTTAATTACTTCTTCTGACATAAAATCCTCCTTTATATATTTATTCTCTATTCGATTTTCATTTTTATTGGGAATTGTGATTCGAATGAATCTTAAAGAATTTCAACAACAATACCAAAGATATTGCTTCTTGTAATTGTGCCATTGATATGTCCATGATTATTTGAAATCTGGTAACTGACACCATTTTTGATTGCTGAAATTTTATGTAAATAATAATTACCTTTAACCTTACAGAGTACAATATCATTCTTTTTTAACTCTGTATCTTCTGTCACAGGCTTACAAATTACTGGTTGACCTGGTTTAAGTATTGGTGTCATTGACTGACCAAATCCAACTACTTTACAAGTTTGACCATTTCTTAAATGTTCTGCCGTAATAGCGTTTTCTTTTCCTTCAAAATCGTATTCTATAATTTCTCACCTCCAACTATATATTCTCTATTTACTGCAACATTTCTGGATAAAAGTCATACAAATAATCACCAAAATCTCCACTTCTTTCTGAACCTGTTTGACTCTGCCAAAAATGTTTCCACTCTTTACCTCTCTCAGTCTGAACAAACTGTTCGTATTCAGGTCTTAAAGCTTCTCTATCTTTACAAATATCGCTCATTTTATAATCCTCCTCTTCAAGTTCTTCCAAGACTGCAATGCTCAAAGTTCCTGTATCACAATTTCTACCCATTCTTGTCTTAAATCCAAGTTCATTCAATTCTTTGTCTAATTTACATAGGTCATTTTCATCTGTACTGTAAATCTTACTACCTTTACAAATCTCGACAGCTCTTACATAATTTTTATCTTGCCAAGCCGAACTAATATATAACCATTGGTCTGTATCTATTTTAGATATTTTATTTCGTGGAAATACTGTGAATGGTTTAAGAACTTCTTCGATTTCATCTCTATGTTCTATATAATTATCTACTGGATCTCGTATTAAATTAAGACACGCCCTACGACCTCTTTTATATTCCATAATAATATTCTCCAATCTGCACCAAGAAATGTCAGTTTCATGTACTCTTATTTTACCAATTGCCATTAATACCAACATGACTAGGAAGTACAGTTGTAATTGTTGAGTAATTTCCTGCAATATCGTTATTCATCATATGATATAACTTCAAATAATCATTTACAGATAATTTCTTAATCTTAGCATACAAACTATCCATATTCTTCCACGTTTCGTCATGCTGCTTAACCGTAACTTTCATACTTGAAATCTGTTCCATGAGTTTCTGCCTTTCTTCTTTACGGCTTGCAATCTCTTTATCTTTCTGAACACAAAATTCAGCAAGTTTCTGTTCTTTGTAATTATTCAAATATTCATCTGCTGGATTAACTTCTTCTACTTTTGCTTCGTCATTCTTAATTTCTTCATTCATTGATATATTCTCCTTGTTTATTTATTCTCTGTTCTTAGAATCCCATTTAACAAAATCTTCTAAATCATATTCACCAGATTCTTCTTCCTTAATTTCAGGAACAAATACATTATAATTACCTTCGTTACGATCATGTTCAATTATCTGTCGCAGCATCTCATACATATTTATAATTCCTAACTGATATGCTCTCTTTTCGCCATCAGTCATTCCATCGCAAACTTCATTATTCTTACTCTCTAAAAGATCCTTATACTTTTCTAAGCTTTCTACGATTAATAAAAATTCTTCGTTCATTTATATATTCTCCTTTCATTCCAAAGAAATCGAAAATTCTTACGATTTTTTATTCTTCAAATGAAGCAGTTGCACGAATGTTGAGCCTTCTATTATAAAAATATCCTTCTACTTCTCTTCGAACAACATCATCAACTGCTTTGGCTAAAGCTCTATCGACTCTATCCATAATCATTTGTTCAAAATCAACACCCTTGATTTTACTTTCAATCGCTTGAATTACTTTATCATCCATATCTTTCAATACCAGTTCTTTAAGTTCCTCTTTACTTAAACCAGCTTCACATAACATTTGTCTTGCTTCCTGTCTTAAAGCAATTTCTTCTATTCTCACTTTTTCACCTCCACATGAAACCGATACTTCCTACTTATTTATGCTCTTCACTCGGAATGCAGATGTCAAAATCCCCATTCTCATTCATATGATAAGGAAACGCATTAGCTGGAATTGTAACCTTATATGCTTCCATCATACATTCATACATTACAAGAAACTTTCCTTTTGAAAAACATGGCTTAACACGAAATCCGTTTTCACCTGCTACTTGAATATCAAATGGAATCTTTTTAAAATGTTTATCATCATACAATACTGCTACTCTAATTGAATTTAAGATAATGTTTTTCTGCTCAAAATCGTAGTAATCTTCAAAGATTTTCATAAACTGTACTTTGCATAATTCTTTACCAGTCATATATTTATTCTCCTTTCAAATTTCCGCAAGAAACGAATCTTTCCTGTCAATTTATTCTCTTATTGGCTCAACTCTATATCGTTTATTCCAATCTTCTCTCTTCTTTAGCAATGGAATCCAAGGGCAGTGTAAGTTTTCAGATTCAGTTCCTATTAAGTCATCTTGATCAAAACCAAGATATTCTCTATGACCACAGTTAGGACAAGCTACTTCATATTCAGGAACTTTATATTTAAAACTACAATAGTTAGGAAATACCATTCGAATATTCCAATCATCCTTTGATTCAACTTCATATACACAGTTGCAGCATCTACACACAAACTGAATATTTTTGCCAAAATAATTACCTGCTATAATTTTCATAATGCGCACTCTTGTTTATTTTCTCAATCCATCTAACACTCTCATCAAAACGTGTCTTGTAAGATTTTTAACATCACCACTATATAATCCACACTCAATGTCACAAGTACGCAAAACTTCATCAAGAGTTTTGTTTCTTTCTTCACTCAACAACCTTTTACAATTCTCATATTGAATATCATTTGTTTCATGAGCATTTCTAAGATTACTTTCCAAACAACGAATAACTTCAATTAGCCCATCTTTCGTCATAGATTTTAATGTGCTGTCTGAATAAGTTTTTCTTCCATCACCTATTGACATTTATTTGTCCTTCTTTGCAGAAACTCTATTGCTTGACTTCTTAATATTCTCTATTAATCGGATGTTGTCGTTAATCATAAGTGCTAATGCCTGATCCTCTGTAAATCCAGCATTTACATATGCATCATATGTATTCTTCTTAATCTTTGCACAAATAGCAGGATACTCAGTGTTCTCAGAATAATCTTTCATAATTACCATAAGCTCCTTCAAAACATCATATACAGGCTCTTTGTACTTTGTAATGTAACTCTTTACTACCTCTCCTAAATTCTCAGGGTTCTCCATTAATAATCTTAAAATTGTCTCCATAATTTTATTCTCCTTATATTTATATTTTATTTTTTGTGAAAGCCTTGAAACTTTCGATTCAATGGATTTTTTAGCTTTCCTATAATTCATCTTCATTACTATTAACATTATTCCATGCATCTAGCACAGTTAATAATCTCCTACCTTTATCTGTAAGCCAACAACCACCAATGCTACCACCGTGTTCAGTAAATCCTTTATAATCAAGAACATACATCATAAACTGTAATAATCCTGATTGAAGTGAATCGTTATCATCAATATGTAAATCTTCTTTGTATCTTTGCACAACACCATCATATCCAAGTTTGTCCATACACCAATCTTCTCTAATATGTAAATATTTTCTAATTGCTGAATATGTAAATTCTGGATTTCCACATCCACATAAGTTCAATTCTTCGTACATGTAATAACCCATTAACGGATCAATCAAATATTCTTCATACCAATCTTCTCGACAACCTTTAACAACATTATTGTTGTAATACATACAGCAATCTTGGTTATGTTCAACTATAAATTCTGCAATTTCACTTAGTCTCATATATTTATTCTCCATTAAAGCCATTCGATTTCATTACAATACAATGCACATAAAGGATAAATATGTTCTAAAAATATTTGTCTATCAATATTTCGAGATACTTTTATTTTATAAAACCTGTATCCTCTTTGCGAAAAATCAAAATAACTAAAATAACACCATCTCTCACCGTTATTAAATACAACTTCGTCTTTTCTTCGGATTTTAATTTTGTCTAAATTATCATTTACAAATTTGTTCCAGTCTTCTTCTGTAGAAAAGAATCCGCAAACGACAACCTGATTACTACATGGATATTTCCTGCCTTCTTGTTTACTGATTTGTTCAGATATTATCATCATTTCTTTTTCTGTCATCTTTATATATCACCTCCAAATGAAAGAAAAATTTCCTTTTATTTTTTATCCAAATAAACTATATTATCTACATTATAATGAAATCCACCTATCTCTCCATTAAACCTACCTTTGACATACCACGCATAAGGACTAATACCTTCATTCATTTTCTCTGCAAGTTCATCGGCTTTTCTTTGATACTCATCAGCTTCATTCTGTATAGACAATTTTTGAGAATCCCATATAAGATTTGGAATTGTATCTACACATTTTCTATACATTTCAGACTCTTTTATATATTCTCTTATCACTTTTGCCATTTGGGGAATATTGTCTTTTAATATCGGCTCATTGCTAAGTTCATACGGATATAGGATTAAAACTCTTTTGTCCATATATTCCGTAGATATTAATTCCTGCACATAAAACTCTGGTTCTTCTATCAAATGATCACCTCTCAGTCTTTGAGGTTCTAAAAGCCTTATTTTTCAAGGCTTTCGTGACCTCTAATTATTTATTCTCTGTTTTGCAACATCAAAATACTTTTCGTCAAGTTCAATTCCAATAAACTTACGTTTATTATTCATACATGCTACACCTGTCGTTCCACTTCCCATACAAAAATCAAGTACAACATCGCCCTCATTTGAGAATGTTTTTACAAGATAATCCATTAAAAGCAATGGTTTTTGTGTTTCGTGAACTCTAATATCAATATCTGGACTATATGTTTTGGATTTGGCTGCTGTGATAGGACATTTATATGCTACTACGCTGATTGGATTTCTTGTACCATCATCAGGCTTTCGATTGCGTTTCATATTCCCATAGACATTATTTGTTTCACCATAAATACTCATTGTTTTTCTCTGTGTTAAAAACTCTTTTTCTTTAACTTCCCATTTCTGAGGATTGTATGTATATTTACCATTCTTAGCAAAGACAATGATATTTTCGTGTACTTTCAAATGTTTCTGTTTATATTGCATACCACTCGCAGATTTATTTTTAAGCCAGATTATCTCTTCTCTAAAATTGTTAATATTGGAATTTATTAATTTTGAAGTAAATGGTTGGCTAGAAAATAGAACGATTGGCGAATCATCGTATGTGATTTTATAAAGTAAGTCCCACATCTTATCAAATGGGATTACTTCATCCCAAGAACAAGCTGTTGTTCCGTATGGAATATCACATATGACTGAATTTATTTTTACACCGTTATCAATTAATTCCTGTAGTTTTACAAGACAATCTCCTTGCCATAATTCAATATTTTGCATTTATCTATTCAGAAAGTGACATGTCCTTAGTAGCTACCTAACTTTTCCTTTCTGATTTTCTATAGTAATTGGGATTCCCATAGCCGAATGGCTTAGATATATTTAACTGTTACATAACATTATTCTCTCTTAAAACAAATCACATCCTGATTGTTTAAAACTTTCGACTTGTTTATTCCATTTTTCTTCATCCATGTTATACATTTTCATAAGACACTTCTTACAGTAAAATTTACTGATATTTCTTCCATGATATTTTAAATTCATACCAATAACATCCTTTGCTTTGATTCGCTTCAATTTACCAGATTGAGACTTGCATCCATTATCACAATATTTGTTAAAATACTGTGCAGCAATTTTCTCATCCAAATTGCTATACTTAGCATATTCTTTAATAACCTCTTTTGTTGGTTCATCTCTAAACACACCACCATTCCAAGCTTGATTGATATATTCATCTACTGTGCAATTCATAACTAACCATTTTGAATTGTCTATAAAGTCTTCTTTTAAAATATTCTCCCAACGATTTCTCATTGTTGGATACCAATATTTATCAAGAATCCACGTTGATTTGGTGTAGTAAGGGCACGATACGGCACAGCCAACCCTTGAATATCCCTTTTTATACTTTGAATTTATTTCAATATTTTTCCATATTGTATATAACCAGACATCTATTTCGTCCCATTTTCTTATTGGTAGTATTCCCTGCCAACATGTATTTCCCCATTCAGCTTCGTTTACCCATTCATCTTGATATCCGCTTCTAGTATTAGATTCTTCGTTTCGCATACCCATCCACATTAAATATGGTTTGTTATGGTCTAAACGCCTAACCATTTCACCTACTTTGAAGATTCTACAACAACCACGAGAAATTCTATTAAATATAATATTTTGTTCTTTAATATATTGGTAAAATCCCTTCTCAGGATTCATAATCTCACAGTTAGGAAAAGTCTTAACCATTCTGTATGTATCAGCACAGTCAAGCGATGTATTATTAAATATTGCTTTGGTTGGATATAATTTTCTGACTAGATGACAGGTAAGCATTGAATCCTTACCCATAGATACTGGAATTATTGAAGTATATGTATTAAACTTCTCCATCTTTTCTTTGATTAGTTCTAATGAATCAGCTTCAAGCTGCGTTAGATGTTCTTTCTGTAATTCGATTAAATCTTGCCAACTTGCTAAATCCACATCTGATATATTGTCATAGGATTTCAATTTGGTACAATCCAATCTTTCATTGGAAAATTTTGGTCAAATAACAACATAAATGGTAGTTGCAAATACCATAAAATCAAAGAAAGGTAAAGATAATCCTAGGTAAAAGGTTATGTACATAACACTCAGGTATATGAGTGAACCCAATTTATAACGAGTATCTTACGTTCTTGCGAGATACGACCAAACAGCCATTAGAAGATCTGAAAGAAGGATACTTTTGGCTAGATAAATCCATTATTAAAGGATTTGATAAGCAAGGAAATGAACATAAATTCTATCGAGTAAAGATTGAAAATTCGCTTGAAAGATTGGATTCTTGTGTTTTTAACCTTTAATGCTTAAACAAAATGACTAATATCCAATTTTTTTACTTTGTAAATTGCTTTTAAATGAAATAAATATGATGGATTCATGCTCAGAAAATCTTTTACTTCATCTTCTGTATTAAAATCATATTTTACATTGTCCCAACTATCAGTATCATCAGATTCTCCTAACCAATTATATCTATATCCAATTACAATATAATTCTTATAATTATCCATAATTCCACCTCCAATGTATTATTCTCCAAACTCACAAATGTCACATGTTGAAAAATACTTATCATGGTCTATACAGCATTGTGGTCTGTTATCGTGTTCATTGATTTCAGTAGCATTTTTAACAGTTCCTTTATCAAGAACTTCATTAAAAAATTCTATGACTTCTTCTTCGCCATTAAATGCATACTTCTCGTTCCAATATCTAATATGCTTTTCTAAGAACTTAATCAAATTTTTACTGAAGATGTCAGTTGGATATTCATATGTAATTTCCTACACATTACCGTTTAATGTCTGTTTTACATTCATTTGTGAAGTAGAGAAGCCAAAAAATTCAAACTCGACTTCTAATACACCCATCTCTTCTGTTTTAAAACGAGTAGACAGATTATAATTTATCCAGTCGTAATCATTTAATGTGAGATATGTATTGGTTCTATCGTCTTCAATTTCATTACTAAAAATCAAATCTTCGCTTTTAATCTTCTTTAAATTCATTTGTATTTGTCCTTTCGTAAATCGGATAATATGTTACTTTCTTGTGAAGTCACCTCCCCCAACTAATTGCAATATTTCTCAATACCTTGTGTCATAATATCTTTTAATTCATCTTCTTCATATGTAGAGCCAAACTGTGACCAACTACAACTACATTCTGTATCATTGTGTACTAACGCAAGTTTAAATACACTGCCACCATAATTCCTATATGCATCTAATTTAATAGCATTAATATGAGGAATTTCTAAATACCAATTATGTTCTTTGTATTCAAACTGAATATTAGTAGCTTGACCAAAATTAAAATCAATGAATTTAACATTATTCATATACTCAATATCAAGAAGCTTTTTAATATAATCAATATACCAGTCGTACATTTCCTTTTCTTTATACTTCTTTCTCTTATCAAGTTTGTTCCCATCAGCATCCTGATTCTTTGATAACATATTTAACCATTCTCTACACGTTTTAATTGTAGATGTCTGATCGAGTAACATATACTGAATATTTTCTTTATAAGTGCGAAATGCCTGTTGTTCAATAAGGTCATATTCGTTCTTCATATCATCCAATGCCTGCTTCTTTGCAGACAATCTTCTTTCTACTCGTGCAAATTTATTTAATGAACCCATTTCATATTCGCCATTATAGTTGTATGTGTCATTTTTATATGCCAAAGACATTAATCGTTCACCTCTTTTATCTTTCCTAATTATAAAAATCATTGATTTTATTCTTGCTTTAATATTCTCTACTTGATGGTCAATTTCATGTTGCTTCCATGATTTCTCCAATTACCTTCTTGCTTTTCCTCTTTGATTAGTGGAAACTTCAAATCAACCTTTCTAACAATATCTGTCAACTTTTTATTGCCTTTTAAAACTGAAATAGAATGGCTTCTTCGATATGTATCAATTTTCAAAGCTCTTTCTAAAATTTTTTCATCTGATTCATAATCACTATTATATACATAAGCAAAACAGTACCCTTCTTTTATATCAGTATTACCATAATCAAAATCTTCGAAAATTACTTTTTTCTTACCAAGATATAAATACATTTCCCCTTGAGTTGATTTGTAAATTCCACCCACTTCTAATTTACTTAACGGAATTGTTTTTAAATTTGCTTTTCGCTCTCGATCTTCTGCTTCTTTCTGAAGGAGTATATTTATTTTATCTCTAATTTCCAACTCCTTTTTCGTTGGATTTTCGATCAGATATGTATTGCTTGTACAACTTTTATTAATATATTCTTCTCTATATCCTAAATAAACAACTGAGCTACCTTGAAAAACTCCAATATGCATTCCTGGTGAATTTCTACCTATTGCCATTCCAATACACATATCACCATCTTTAATCTCTCTACCTAAAATGTCTTTCAAATTTTCACCTCCATATTATAACCAAGAAACCTGAATTTACTTTTAAATTTATTCTCCCAACTTCCTTCCACACCAAGGACAATACGAAATATATTCTTGCTGATGAACAAAACCGTCGTCATATTCGTCCCATTCTGATGTTTCTATATCCAAATAATATTCATTTGTCAGTGGATCAACATATATCTGATTGTCGGGTGAGTCATAATTACAACGGTTACACATATTTATTCTCCTAAACATCTTCTACATAAACAGTAATACAACTTCCAATCTCACCACTCACTTTTGGGAATACCATTGTAATACTATCTATGTAATATTCTTCTCCGTCTGTATCAATGATATCGTTTGTGTTGATTATTAGCGGAATTTCATTCTTTCTCATGTAATCTAGTGTCTTAAAAACTTCTGATATATTCTCTACTTCTGTGTATCCAAGAAGTTTATAATCATCATATCTGTCACTAAAACCAACAATTCTTATCTGCAAGTTTTATACCTCCTTATATTTAATTATTCTCTCTTTTATTTGGAAATTGTGAGCAGAAACGCTCTTAGATAAAATCCAAAAGAAATGCTTCATTCCTGTATTTCGTATAAAGCTTTCTGAAACTGTTTTCTAAATTTCTTACAAGCCGATTCATTTTGACTATCTGTTAATACTCCATGTATATAACAATACTGAATTGAATGTAATAACTCTTGTAACCTCTCAGCGTCTTTACCGAGAGTACACCCTTGTTTATTCACATACTTTTCCAAATTATCAAATAATGGATCAAAATTACTCATATCTACAACCTTGCTCATAATTTTATTCTCCTATCTAATCCATGATACTCTATAACTAATTCTTCATCCTTAATGATACATGTTTCTTTAATTATCCAATCTGCATATTTATTATCTTGCAGTAGCTGTTGATATAAATTTATCCAACCCTGTGCAGAAACCTTGTATCTCCACTTATAATTTATCCATTTTTGATTATTAAATGGTTTGAGTGTAGCCAATTCTATACATTTGCGACATTTCTTATAAAGGTTAATTGCGTACCAGTCTGACCATTTTTTGTTATAAGAATTTATATAAGCCTCAGTCGGATCATATCTACTTCTCATATCAGTAAGAGTTCTGTCATACAACTCAGTTTTTGCATTATATAAACAATGGATAAGAAAGTAGATATCTTCATAATCGTTTGCAAACTCCCACTCTCCAATGTTTAAATCAAAATACATTATTCTCACCTACTTTCATAACCAAAAGAAACGTGGTTTTCAATAGCTTTTTCAACCTCTAAAAGCCTTGATTTTAGGGCATTTCAGAGATTGCTTTAAGTCGATAATAGAGATTACTTACAAATCCTTCTATCTCATTATGAATATTTGCCGTATCATCTTTCATATACTCAACATATAAGTAAGATAATGTATCTTCTTTATCTAATAAGAACTCTTCAAATTTGTCTGATATAATATTCTCTGAAAAATAGTTAATAATTTCTTCTTTAATGCAATACTCATATGAATATTGTTTTAATAGTTTCTCACTTGATAAGTCAGAATTGGTGACTAAATCACCAATCCAACTATTCATCTCTTCATTTAATCTTTGCGTTAGTTTATCCATTTTAGTTTACTTTCACCTGTATAACCCTTTTCAAACTCGTACCACGCATAAGCGACCGCACTACCACCACCTGCTCTCATTTCATCAAAAAGAGCGTTCTTCGCACATAAGATACGACTGCTTGAAACATAAACACATTTTGGTGGGTACTTTTTAAATAATTCCTTACGAGCTTTTCCTTCAAGAAACTGAACTTTAAGAAACATAAATACTCTGCAACCATCAGGAATTAATGTCATTGCATGTTCAATAAATTCTTTTGCATATTTGTATGGGGGATTTGTTAAGATATCGCCATTCCAAGGCTGATTATATGTAAGAAAATCAATTCCACCTTCACCATAACCTCTATCGATCAGGTCAGTGGATCGAACTTCACAACCGAAGCTCTTTAATCTTTCAGATAAATGTCCTTCGCCACAAGAACATTCCCAGATAGGTTTGTCAAATGTGACATTACCATCTTTCAATAAAACATCAATTGCAATAGGATCTGTCGCATAATAATCTTCATTCTGTCTTTCCTTATCAGTATGATTACTTGCACCTAAAGTCTTAAAAATACTATTCTTATTGCCTGTCCAATCTTTTTCTGTATTATTACTCAATTTTTGTTCACCATTAGTAGCTGCGCAGCTTTACTCACATGTGAACTTTTATCCTTTCCTTAATTGTAATTACATTGATATATTCTCTTTTTGTCTCAAATATTGTATAGTTTTCGTGACAAGCCAAGAAACCAAAATTTCTTCTTGTTTTATTCTTTACCTACTTGTTATTTTAATATGGATTGACTTTAATGATTTCTTTTCCAACCTTTTCAGCATACTTAACACAATTTGCAGTACCACCTTTTGTACCATCCCAAACTGCAATTATTTTGTCTGCCAAATCAACCATATATTCATTTCTTTTCTGCATTAGCCAAGGCTTATATTCTTCTTCAGATACTAGTTTTACTATATCTGCTTTAGAAAGAATTTCGTTATACTGGTCAACACTTTCCTTGATCCATTTACAAGAATGATTCTTACAAGGAATAGCACAATGTAATTTAATATCATAACCTTCGTCTTTGAGTTCTAATACTGCCAATGCAAATACTGTATCAACTCCAAGAGCCATTCCTGTAATAGCTTCTGTACAATTATTCTCTTTTAGAATTGATTTAAACTGTTTTTTTAAGTTCTGCCAACGTAGATCAGATAAGTTGTAACCATATAATTTACTTGGTCTGTGACCTGTTACACATATTTTCATATTTTGCCCTTTCACGGTTGGATTCACTCCTCAACCTCAATACTTTTTAAGCTGCCAAGAATGTTCATTGATTGTAGATACAACTTTTTTGTTACAATTTTAATGGCTTCTTCTAGCACTTCATCGTATGTTATGTATCTCAAATCAATTCTGGTTCTATCATTATCTCTATATATCTTAGGAAGAAAGTATAGATAAGCATAATCAACACCTACAAGCTGTGTAGTTAATTGAGCTACCAATTCTTCTCCAATATAGAAATCATATTCACCATATATCCATCTATTTTTTACTCTGTGCTTTCTTACTTCCATAATCCTTCCTAATGAAATATCGCTTTCAATTTAACACTATATATAGTGGTTATCCATCTCTATATGCTACTATATATAGCACATATTTTTAGAAATTTGGATGAAATGATGGCATAAGCTGAAGCTTGAATAAATTCTTCTCATGCATTGAATCAATCTTCGCTTTTACATCCTCCTCATCAATTTCTCCTGTTCTGATATATCTATCAAGAGTGTCATAAGTGAATCCAAGGTTATCCTCGTCAGTCTTTCCACAAAGACCGTCAGTAGGTGTCTTATCTACTAACTCTGATGGAAGCACTAATTCACGACCAATAGCCTTAACTTCCGAAACTGTAAGCTGTGATAACGGACTAAAATCACCTGCTGCATCTCCATATCTGGTCGCATAACCTACCCAATCCTCTGAAAGATTGCACGTATTAGCAACACGACCATTGATTGTCTGAGATACTGCATAAAGTGTAGCCATTCTGATACGAGCTGGAAGATTTGTAGATGTCTGTTTTGACCAATGATCTCCTAACTGTGGCTTAATCTCATGCTTTAATGTACGAACTGTATTACCAATATTAACAACACAACTATCAATTCCAAGATGTTCAACAAGCATATGAGAATAACTAATGTCTGACTGTTCTCCCTGTGGCATAAGTACACCAAACACTCTATCCTTTCCAAGAGCTTCTACGCACAGAGCAGCTACAACACTTGAGTCCTTACCGCCTGAAATCCCAACTACTGCATTACAATCCTTGCCATTCTTCTCAAACCAATCTCTGATCCACTGTACTACTTCATTCTTTACTGTCTTTGCGTCAAAATTACTCATGCTTTATCTCTCCTTTTTCAATCTTTTCAATCAATGTAAGTAATTCATTGTACACCTGAATTAAACCGCCTCTGTCATCAATATAAACATTTGCATATATTTTTCTACCAGCAAAAGCTACAGATGCGTCACAATTGATACCTCTATACTTGATATTGTTGTCCTTTAGATACTGCTCAATCATTCCGTATTTATCTTCACCATTCCCAGTAAAAATAATTATCTCTGAATAATTCTCCCATCTTTGTAAAAGATTAATGACATTCTCATATGTCCTACCCTTCTTATGGAAGTCATAAATCGTATCATCGAAATCTACACAAAAAATAAGCTTGCCATATTTCTTAAATTCTTCCTCTAATCTATTGTAGGAATTATTGGCTTGAAGATAAAAATCCATATTACTTTCCTCCATACATTCTGTTCCTAATATCCTCAAATGTATCCTCTCTTACTAATTCTCCATTCTTGAATACAGTTGTAAGCAAACTATCTTCGTTCATATCGAGTAACTGATCCTGACACTTCAGTTCGCCATCTTCCCCATATACCTTACAACATCCCTTATGAGATTTCTTTAAATGACTTGTATCAGTCTTCGGATCTTTGAAAATCATAAGCTTCTTACCATCAATAACTCCATAAGTAGCTTTCATTGCAATTCCAAAAGTATCTCTTGTAACAACAATCATCTTTCCATTTTCGACAATAGCTGTGAAACAAAATGCACCTACACCATAAGCAATGTTATTGGCTGCAAATCCACGCTTTTCTAACTCTCTCCAAATAGTCTCTACATTAGAAAGAGTACATCCATCTCCATAGATAATGCCAATATGAGGATCTAACACCTTATAACCCTTACCGTTGATAGAACCGCCAAAAATATCCCATAATCTTTCTACTGTCTTGACTGAAATCTCTACAATATCACCACTATCAGGACGAACAAGTAACTTGCCATTATGATTCATAATTTCTTCCTTGCACTGTGGAAGAATATTGTTTACCATATTCCAATAATCATAAGTATCTGAAACCATACTGAATGAAGTATTTGGATATAATTCTGTAAGCAATCTCTTAACAAATGTAATCTCATCACCATCAATTGAGTAATTTGCTCCAATTACGGAATGTTCTGTTGATACTGCACCAATTCCAATACCATTATTCTTACAATCAGCATTGTAATATTTATCAATATATGTAATGGCAGGAATAGTTGAAGTCTTATTGAAAGATAATAACCATGAAGCAGAACATCTTGTAGCTTCGTCCATACAAGACATACCTCTCATACCAAAATCGGCACAAGCCATATTGCCAGGTGAACCGTCTGTTGTTTTGTTATACCAATAATCTGCAATCTCACGATACATATGACCAATAGTTGCGTGACAGCAAGGCTTCCATAATTCAACCTGAAGGATACACTCAATCCACTGAACAAGCCATGCAAATTTGTCATCTGTATTGGTAATTTCAATACAAGGAACTCCCATTGGTACAAGTGTTCCCTCTGGTAAAGCTCTAATTTCAAGTGGCAGATAACCAAGTCTGTGAAGTTCTACAATCTTCTCTAAGTCGTAATTATCTCTGCCAATCTGCACATCCATTGAATCTGTATAAAGAGATAACATCTCATTCTCTGATAATTCAAAGAAATTCTTCTGGAAATATCCCATTAGATATTCCTTAATAAAAGCCTGTAATCCGAAGAAAACCATATGATTCTGATTTTCCAACATTGATTTACGAGGCACCCAATATGAGACTAACTTAGTTAATCCCTTTGGGTACATACGATCATGACACTGCTTATAAGTATCACTAAGTAATAAAGCCATTGTGTTATCCATAATTTTAAACCTCCATAACTGTAATCTTTTCATGCTTGCCAGTAAAAATACTGTTTGTTGTGAATAATGCTCTCACTGTATTATTCTCCAAAGACTTAATCAACGTACCCTTTTCTTTATCAAGAATTGAATTTTCTGTATGTGTTGCATAAGCATAAATCTCATTTACACCACTCTTCTTTAATTCTTCTGCGCTATAATAAAGAGAACCGCCATATGCAATAATGTCGTCAATCATCAATACTGCCTTATTTGTTAGGTCAATACCATTTGTTCTAATGTCTAATCCAAGGATTTTGCCAGTCTTCCAATCTCTTTTCTTTTCACCATAACAATATGGTAACTCAGGGAATAAATCTGAATATCTCTTAGCTGCACCTGCGTCTGGGAAATAAAGTACAAGATTTCTCATGCCAATCTTTGAAATAGCTTTATCAACATACTCTTTTGGTTTTTCTTTTACACAATTATTGAGTAATGCAGTAGAAACATCGCTATGAGCATCTAAAACATAAACTGATGAAAATCCTAACCAATTGATAAAATCGCAAAAATACTTCAATGTGAATACTTCATCATCATTTTTTACTCTATCCATTCGTGCATTAGGAATATATGGAAGATATAAATAATAATCCACATTAGTAAAAAATCTTTCAAGATGTTTCCTTACTAACATCAGATAAAACATCTCATCGTTACTCTCATAAATCCATTCAATCCAAATGCAAGGAGAGCCATCATAAGTGTCTTCCTCAATGTTGTTTGTATCAATATTTACTCTTGGTGTTCCATCTGGGAACTTGTTGATTGCTACAATTTCACCATTAATTTTAATCATATTCTATTCTCCAATCACGTTAATCTGACACATCTTCATTGTCTCTAATGCAGCCTTATGAGTCTCAGGTGTTACACCTGCACAACAACTTGCATCTACTATAATATCTGCATTAGGGTATGTTGCCTTTAAGATTAAAGCATTTGACACTACACAGATGTCTGTACAAAGACCAACAAGTTCTATCTCGTCTTCAAAGATTAAATCACTCCAATGTGTCCATCCAAATGTAGGCTTATCAACATAGTGACAATTCTCTACTTCTAATCCGTCTGCAATTTCCCAACCTTGAGTACCATAAATACAATGTTCTACCGGAAGCTTCTTTCCTTCTGGTGTATTGAGATAATTTGTATCATGTGTGTCTCTAGTGAAGATGATTTTATCTCCACGATCCTGATACTCGTTGATTTTCTTTGCCACATTAGGTACGATATTCTGTGCTTCCTTTGTACCAAGTGAGCCATCAATAAAATCATTCTGCATATCTACTACAATTAGTGTTTTACTCATAATATTCCTTTCTTTCTTTACTATATATTGTCTTTTACAATTCATTCAACCACTATATGTAGCTTCAAACTTGCCATGAAATGTCGGTTTCAATACTTGCTTACTTATTCTCTTAACCACTTCTTAAAATTGCTATATGTGCCAAATTTTTCTTTCCAATTCGCCACTATTTCAGTAGGGTTAAGATTGAATTTCTTACATACATAAGTGATATATTCATTCTCATATAATTTCTTTCGTCTCTTATTCAACCTCTTTACTTCTGCAAATACATCATCTCTTGGTATGCCATATTCTTTTAATAAATAAGCACTTAAATCATATTCAGAGTATTCAATAAACTGACAAATAGGACACACGCACTCTGGAACTTCATAATACCCATTCTCACTACAGAAATTATTAAATAAATCATCATCTTCCATAACAAGTAATTCATCTTCTGAATAATCTCTACAGCCTTTAATCTTTGAATCCCATACTTCCTTATTCCATTCATTTTCAAGAATCATCTTAATGAGATTCTTCTTTGATGGTTTATCTAACGCTTCATCACAACAAAAAGTATGTCCATTTACACATTCCATCATTTCTGCTTCAGATAGTTCCATATCCCATCCGCTTTCAGTGCGACCACAAATCTCACAAACATAACTTGAGCTGCTACTATTTGTAACAAAATCTTTTCTAAATTTCATTATTCAACCTCCAATATAACAAAATTTTCTTCATCCTTTGCCAGTTCTCGAATCATATTTGAACAATATGTATCGCTATAACCTACCGATTTATTCAAGATATTGAACCCTTTTCCAATATATTCAACTGCTTTGTTATACTCATCTGCTAAATATTCTTCATCTTCAATAATCTTCTCTACTGTGTTATATTCTCCCCATCCATAGTCTTCTATGAAGTTTTTATCATATTCCTCTTTTGTTCTTGAAACTGTTCCTTCAGTTGTTTCATTATCACCCTCTGTAAACAGTACTTTTTCAATTAAATTTCCGTAGTTTTTTAAAAATGGATACTTCTTTAATGTCTCATCGTCAATTTCTGGAAGAGACTTATACGCAATAACAAAGCTACTACTACTTGAATTTGTTACATAATCACTTCGTATCTTCATAAAATACCTCCTAGTATAATAATGATGTAGTCAAACAAGACTACTTGGTT
>NZ_QUEB01000017.1:0-75438 GCF_003477845.1 Clostridium sp. AF34-13 | reverse complement strand
GCATAATATTTTTTAATGTGCTATCCGTGGGGATATTTTGCGCTTACCTCCGTTCTTATCCAGAATGCAGCTCCCAATCAGATAATCAAACTTGGGTGTTCTAGTATACTTCACCTGCATTCCAAACAATTCACCTATAGCATAAGCCAGCTTCTTTCGTTCCTCTCCTTTAACCTTAAAATCAATCTCTGTAATCATTGCACATACCACCTTTCTTTTTGGTATGTACATATATCACTCTAACTGAATAATAAAGCAAGTCAAATCTGAAATACTTTTACACAAAACACCATAATTATTCGCGCACAAATATCTCCCCATATCCTTTAAAATCAAGTCTCTCCGGCAAATACCAGACAAAAAACAATACCCCCTTTGCAATTTCGCGAAAATACGCGTGAGAGGGGGCATCGGTCTTCACTAAAAAGTATGTAGAGATTTAGATTACCCCTATCCCATTAAATCAACATATATTCCTTGATATTTTATTTCTAACTGATTCTATCTGTTTCCTAATTATGAGTTGTTGATCCATATCCTTTTTGATTTTTGAAACAATGATTTCCTGTTCATTAAGGGATACATTAGGTATCGGTAACTCTTTTATAACAACTGGAAAAATATTTGTATTATTTCCCAATCCTTTTTTATATATTTCTATCAAATACTGAAAAAAAGATGTTCTAAAATAATAATATGCAAAATATGGATTATAATTTTCTAATCGTATTCTCATTGTAAAGTCCGCAAATATACCTTTGATATCATCTTCAATCAAAGCAACTTTTCCAATAGTTCCTTCTCCTGAACGTGCCATAATAATATCATTCTTCTTTACACTTTTATTACAATTTTTATCCGAATATGACACATCTACTATTGCAGCCGTTTCCGAGTCGAATCTCCATTTTTTTATTGTTGCCATTGATATATATGCATATTCTCCATGATCGTTGTAATCTTTTGTTGATATGCTTGCTCCAAGCTCAATCGGCTCACTTAAGAAGTGTTTTATTGATAGATCACTCATTTTTCTTAACTGTTGCATTACAAATCGACCAGCTGGTCTATGATACTTAACACTGAATCTCATGTCTTGGTTATTAGAAAATGTACTTTGCATCAAATTATACGAATTCTTTTTCTTTAATGTTTCAAAAGTATCATAATCAAAATCAAACTTTTCACCAAAAACAGCATCAATTACTGCTGTTTCATCTTTTAATGACTTTTTTAATTTTACAATTTCTTCTTCAAATGTCACTACATGATTAACGATTGTATTTTGCTTTTTAATATTTATTTCAGGAATGCATATTCTTGATAATTCTTTTTTAGACAAGTATTTCGATGAAAAAACGTTATCAAACAAATCCTTGATAACACAATTGAAATACCATAGCAAATACTTTTTATTTACTTTTGTCTCATCCAACTTTACCCAAAATACATTTTGATTAATATAAACATCCCTATCAACAATAAAAGCTAATCCAACAGTCATTGCATTTGAGATTAATAATGAGCCTTTGGGTACTAATACCATATTGCCACATTCCTCTACCGCTACATCAGTTATTTTTTCTTCTGTATCAGGATTAAGTATATATAAGTCAGTATCAACATCCGTCAATGTTATAAAATCATAGTCCCCCTCCCAGTAATCAACTCTAAATTTTGATGGGGTTCTTCCTGACTTAATATCTGTTTCATAATTTTTATTTTCCAAAAACTCCTTTAACGGAATACCATTCTTATATAAATTTGAATAGTCTTTTAATCCCATTTTGTAATCATCCGAAAATTCAAACAAATGAATAGACTTCATTCTTACACTCACATTTTCCACCTCAGTTCCAATTAAGTTTTCTAAGATAATCCAAAACAGTCAATAAAGTAGATTCACGCAAAGCAATTTTTTCGCTTTTATAATTTTTCAACAAGCCAATTCTAAACATATCAATAAGATCTTTATTTGTTCTTTCCGCGTACTCTTCTTTTAATTCATAATATTTATCATAATATTTATTTACAAACAACTCTATTCTTTTTAAATCATCTTTAAGTTTTATTTCTTTATCAACAGCATTTCGTATTTTCTTATTTATGCTACTAATTTTTTTACCATCTTTTTCCTTACTGAGCTTATCTTGCTCTTTTTTTATTAATACTTCTACTTCGGTTATCTTGTTCTGGTATTCCTCCTGAATGCAGTCAAAATTAATTATTTTAGGTGCATATTCTAACGAATATAAATCATTTTGCGTTTCCTTTTCTCCTCGCTTTGTACGTTTATATCCAATGTTATCTACTTCTGCCATAAACACTTCATAATCAAAGCATCTTGAAACTTCACTAAATACCCACCATGTATTTACATATCCAAATACATCAACTGTATCTTTGTCATATGAACATAAATCTCTCAACTCTAATCTGTATTTTTCTATTAGACTATCAACATCCAATTCTTTGTCCTTTTCTACCAGAAAATCCTTTAAAAATTCACATATTAATGTATGTTCTTCATTTGCAGACATATCCTTGATAGAAGGCAAATTTTTCTTTTTCTTTAGTCCATCATGTACTAAAACCAAATTTTCAACTCTCGTTTTCTTGTGTTGATAATCATTAGAAACTTCATCCCATTTTATATCCCATAACGCAACATCTTCTGCTTTTTTCTTTTGTGCAAAAAGAATACTTGTCTTAGTAGATGTATATGGTTCAAAGGCAGTTTTGGGTAATGAAACAATAGCTTTTACATTAAAAAATCTATATATGAATAATCTTATATATTTATTTTCTGTTGTATCGAAAACACTATCAGGCAAAACTGCTGCCAATCTTCCTTCTTCTTTTAAAAGCTGGTACCAACGTTCTATAAATAAATTTTCTGAATTCTTTTTATCACTAAATAAAAATCTATTATTGTAGTCATTTTCATCTTCTCCATCACCAAAAGTTAAACTAAAAGGAGGATTTGTAATAACAAAATCAAATTCCTCATTTAAATAATATTCTTGATTACAAAATCTGACTTTCTTTTTGTTATTTAATTTATTTTCAAATCCTTGTATAACTCGAGCAGGATCATGATAAACATCGAAATTATGTAATCCATTCTTGTTGAAAATATTTGCGTTTCCATCTCCATGAAGTATCATATTAACTTTTGTCGCAGTGGTTAATTCAACATTGCTTTCTATCCCATAAATAAATCTATTTGCCCATGTATTAATTTGATTTTTGTCTTCTTCATCTTCTATAAAAAGTTGTTTCTCCAATACGCTTTTTATAGGTTTTGCCACTTTTATTTCATTACTTTTTTCAAGGTAATACTCTGAAATGGCCTTCATAGCTTCAAGCAAAAATGTTCCGGATCCGCACGAAGGATCGATAATATATGGCAATAGAGTATCTGGGCTCTTTTGTGATGTAATTCTCTCCAAAGCAACCTCTTTAATTCCGAGTGCCTCAATGATAAAACGAACTATATTTTTATGTGTAAAAAATTGCCCTTTTGACTGTTTGAATTCATTCTCTATAATACTTTCGAAAAAGTCTCCCAACAAATCACTTTGATTTTTATTTTTTGTAATAGATACCCCTTCTAAAATATGTACAACCCCCATTATTTTAGACATTTCTACTTTATCCAAATCAATAAAATTTGACTTTTCGATTATTTCAACCGGCATATTTAATAGCGATTCCTGAGCTTCTTTATATTTCTTCTCAAGCCTTAAAAAAGTAGTTTCAGCATTCTCTAGCACCGTTTTTTTACTCTTCATATCATACTCATACATAAACTGAAAAGCATACTTTTCGCCATCTATACACCATAGCTCATCATATATTTTTGCAAGAAAAATGTGCATTAGATAAAAAAAGATATCGTTATAACTAGTAGATCCACCTCCCCATAAAACATTATGCAATTTACTTTGCAACTTAACGAAATCATTTTTTTCTAATTCCATATCAAGCGGCTTATATTCTTCGCTCTCATTCGATACATTGGCATAATATGCATGCTGAACTATTCCATAATTTAAAGGTATTCTAAATGAATCATCTAGAGGATTTGTTTCTTTCCACTTTTTATATGAAGTTGTTTCCACATAATCTATTACATACATTTTTTCATGTAATCTATTTTCTTCTAAACCATAATAAACTAAATAGCTCACTTTCCCTTCTTGATTCTGAATAGCTGCCATATTAAATAGTTGAGTTTCAATCTTTGCTTTATTACTTTCATATGTTTCTGGTGCTTTACATTCAATAAATAAAAAAACATTTTCAGGTATTTTTTTATCTCTAACAATAATATCTATGAAAGCATTTTTGTCCTTTGGTTTTGATCCAATATTATAATGTTTCTCTAGCTCTATACATTCAATTGGATATTTCATTTCAGTAATTAACTTAACAACCAGATATGCTCTTACATAGCCTTCATTTTCAAATTTAATTGGATTATGACAAACTATTTTATCAGAATAAATTATTTTTTTATTCACTTCATCTACTGTCACTATCTCATGACTAGGATCGTTCATTTCGATATATTTTAATATTTTTCTTTTTAATCTATCTTCCATTTTTTCTCTTTCCCATGTTCATTATAATATTTATTGCTTAATATTTTTTCTGCTTCTTTCAATACTGTCCGTCTTACAAATTCACTATAAGAAGAGTATTCTTCTATTTTTGCAGCCAGTTTTAATCTTTCCAATTCTTCTTGACTCACTCTAATGCTCATTGAATATGTTTTATTCATATATTTCTCCTCTCATTTTATTAATTATAGCATCAACGTGGAACATTTACAATACAACGTTCCACATACACGATAACATTTCACTGAACATTCCATCCGTATACTTCTCGAGTTTTCTGCTAATAAGCTCATATTTATTCTCCTATAAAAATAAATCCGCCTTACTTAGCCTCTGCTATTCTATACATATATTTTATCCTTAAACAAAAATAAGCATCGGCTTCTCTCATCGTAAGCAGATACTTATCCTTAATTATTACTTCTATTCTGTTATTTTTGTCCCCTCATCTTAACAGCTTATATAACCGTTATCTTCCAATCTCATCCGTATAAAAACCGTAGTCCCAAACCTATCACTCCACCACGCTTTGCCTCGCTTTATCGCACTTCATCGCCACTTATAACTGTACCCATAGTCCTGCCGTGGCAGATGAAAAGTATTTTTATCATATATCTAAATCCTCTCTAAACGCTTGATTTTACTGTATTTTCGGCACTTACAACAATTTTGCAATATTTCTGTGATAGTGTTTTTGTTCACATTTTCAGCATAATTTTTAATAACTTTGCATAACTTTTCCTTCATTTGGGCTAAATTCTGGGCTAATTTCAAACCTTTTAGCCCACGACTTTTTATCACATTGATAACAAAATTATAATTCGCCTTCGTATTATGCTTTACACCTCTTTATTGACTTATATACTTTTGCACCAATTCTAATACCGTCATATTCCCACCATTCGTTGTAACTGCATCTCTCAATGCTTTCTCAACTTCTTTCTCTCTAAGGGAAATGTCCTTGCGTTTACCCTTTGGGTATGGATTAGATTCAGTCAGTCTCCAACTATATACCGACTTCCTTTTTCCAAACGCATCATTATATTTATAACAGCATCTTCTCTCACCCCAGTTTCACAGCATCTCTCCTGCCATCTACCTGAAGCACCGCCTTGCTCGTCACAGCATAGCTGTCCCCGTTTTTCAGCCATTTAACAACTTTTCCGTCTTGCAATATCAGCACTGCCTGTTTGGAATGACTTTCAATATTGTATTGCTTTGCTGCTGCATCAAATACTATCCTGCAATTATTTTCTGCTATGCTGTCAATTCCTCTAAGACTTCCGGATTCTAATGCTTCCACTGCATCAAATGTAGTTCCTATGGTTACTGATGCATCTTTTCCGTCTTTTAAATTCCATGAAAGACCATGATAAATACCACTTCCATTGCTTATCACACCCGTAACAGGCTCGCCTGATACTTTATTCTCTTTATTTTCACTGTCTTCGTTATTTTCTTTTTTGTTATCACCATCTGAACTTTTATCTTTTTGGGGTTTCTTCTTTTTCTTTGTTTTACGGCGTGTCTTTCTGCGTTTTCTTCTATGTGAACGATTATTATTTCCATCATCACCATCCTTACTTGTATCACCTTTTCCGCCGTAACCGTACCTGCTCTGTCTTTTATCAGGCTGCCTGTAACCGCCTGTTATCCAGCCTGCTATTATAAATAGAAGTGCGATTACATTTAATATCGTAAACAGATATACACCTATTTTCAAAAACGGTCGAAGCGGTGTGATGCCAAACACGATAAGAAGCATTTCCGCCACCACGACAAGCGTGAACAAGGTCGGCATGAACATTGTCTTTTTTCCTTCCGCCATAAACAGCATGAACATCGAAAGAAAACATAAAACTAACGGAACGGCTATTGCCACGGCACAAAATACGAGTATATTTGCACCTCCTGCATGATTTATATAAGAAACACTGTCCCTTATATCTCCCCATGTATATGGTGCTTTAATTACATAATTTTCAGAAAGTCTCCCCTCTTTAAAGTATGTATATCCTGCTTTTCCCCCTGTTTTTATGACCTCTATTCCTGAAAGTGTCATATTTCCATCCCCTGCATTAAATTTACAGAATGGAAGTAAAAGAGAAAGCAGTGCCAGCAACAATAAAAGCCCTGCTATATTTTTCATCAATCGACCATGTTTTCTCATTAAAAATCTCCTCCCTAAGTTAGGTATTATCATAATAATTTAAACACCTGTTATCATATTTTTGCAATCACCTGTTATGCGTAAAAAATATAAGTTTATAAATTCTAAATGCTTATCATTATATGAATGTTCATAACAGTTCAGCCTTAAATGGCATTTCAAATTTTACGAAATAAACAAATGCCACATTGCATCGATTAAATGTGGGAAATTAAAAACTGAACTTTTATGAACAATCTGCACTCTTGTATAATACAACAAATTTCTTTAATAAAAAATATATTTTTCCTTATATTTTTATTAAGATATAACATTTCAGATATAAAAATATAATTGTTAAACCACGGTCTGCTCATTATATTATCAATTATATTCTTATGTTAGAAAAGTCTTTCACTCTTAAAATGAGCTCAAAACCTAAGCGTGCACTCAAATGAAATAAATAAATCTTCTCCGTCAGAACATTGATTTCGTGCAAATAAACAAAAATTGATGTGATACCAGACTGAGAAATACTCACATTTCCAGTCAGATTACCACATCAATTTTTCATTTAACTGCCAGTCTTTTTAATATTTAGCATTTTATTGTACCATCACGCTTTTCAACTGCTTGTCTTTTTACTTTTAGTATTCTGATTTACAATTACTTTTTGTAAATCCAGTTTTTTACGCTTTATATTTACTTAACAATCGGTGCAAATCTTATTCTTATCTGAGGAAGTGACTTAATTTCTGTATAATAGTTTGTCTGCCAGTCATCTCCCTGAGTCTCGTCATTTTCTCCAGATGCCGGTGGTGCAAATATCTTAAGTGTCATATCTTTTGCTCCGTCAAGCGGCTTTTTGAAGAATGCACTCATCATGTCTACACATTTTACGCCCGGTGCTTTATAGAACCAGTGTCCGTTTAATTCTATCATAAGGTTCATGTCTACATTGTCATCATCAAAGTATGCTTCACAGAATACAGGATTGCTGTCAAAGTGAAGGTCGATTGCTACTCCGTCGGCATCTTCCGAACCACCCCAGCGGAGTTTTGCGGGAAGTTCTACATCTGAACCTGTTTCCATTGACGGACTGAAGAAATCGTCATGAATGATTTCTCTATATGTATCCATGAGTGGCTGCTCAATTCCAACATCTTTGTTGTTTGGATCTTCTATCTCAAGTCCGAGACGGCCTCTGTCCCTGAACTGATACATTGTGAAGCCTGAAAGCCATTTCTCGTCGTCTTTTTTAAGCATTTCACAGAATTCTTTGAGCATTGATGCCTGATCGTACGGTCCTGTTACATCACCGTCTGAGTTAAACTCGGACAATACCATAGGCTTTTTAACTCCGTTATTTACATATGTGTATCTCTCATAGCTGTTCTTTGCAAGCTGATATATCTTGCTTACTGCATGGCGTGCAAATGTTGTACCGCCTTCTTCTGCAACATCATATGGCCAGCCCCAATGAAGTGCCATGTATCTGTCTACGGATACAATATCTGCTGCCCTTGAAGCTTCTGCAAATATGTCTTCCATCTCCATCTTTTCGTCTTCAAGTTCCTTACATCCGTCAAGACAGATGATAGTCTTAACATTTGGAGCTTCTTTTCTGATTATCTCACTTGCGTGTTTGAAGAATGCTGCAACTTCCTCATAACTTGCTCTCTTGTTGAATGAGAACCAGTTTCCTGTTGCTTCATGATTTATACGAAGCTGAACCCTGCCGAATGTTCTAAGGTCTTTTGCGATTGCCACAAGATGCTCGTCTGATACCTTAGGGTCGATAGTCATTGTAAGGAGTACATCCTGTCCATGTCTTCTTACATCTCTCATGCAGGTAAACGGCTCATCATCTAATGTACCGTTAAGTCCACCCTTATATGTAAAATAATCATCATACGGGAAATCCCATGCAAACTGTACTGACGGGTCAGCATGAACAACACTTGCTCTGCCCGGCCACCCCTCATCATTCGGATAATAGCAATACATAAGATTTATCGCTCTATGCGGTCTGCCAAGTTTCTGTAAAATATAATCCTGATTTACATATTCTCCACGCTCACTTCCATCACCAAGATCAACAGCACACTGTGCAGGTCCCATATGAAGTGTTTTTGCCTTTAATTCGCTCATCTTTATCCTCCAATTTTGTTTTATGACATTTTTGCGGAACATATCTGTCACCTTTTACACATTAAGCACGACTGCAACAATTTCAGCCTATATTATTTATATAACATACAAAGTATGCATATTAATATCCATTTCTGCACTCATTTTTTGTACATAGAAATGTATATCTGTCCATGTTCCATATATACCATCATTTTAATTGCGGCATCCATAAATTACAATGTAATTAGGCGACTTAAAATACACGAAATATTACATAAAATGATATAATAGTCAAAAGCTGCCGCAATATATATTTACATAAAAATTGCATGAGCCTGTAGCAGCAAACAATATATATTTATACAAAAATTGCATGAGCCTACAGCAGCAAACAATATATGTTTACACTACTAAATACAAAGATATACAACCATCTTATCCTACCTGCATACAACCGTGCACTTTGCACTCTTTCCGTTTTTGGTGTATGCCGTTATGACGGCTTTTCCTTTTGCTTTCGCCTTTATCTTTCCTGTTGTCTTATTCACAGTTATTATTTTTTTATTGGAAGATTTAAAGTAAATCTTTCCCGAAAGTTTTCCGGCATATTTTTTATATCCCTGCAGATATGCAGTCAGCTTTTTACCTGCTCCTTTACTTATATTTATCTTGCTCTTTAACAATTTTACTATCTTCACATCTGCAAATATATTTTTGGTATATTCATTTCCTGCAGTTGATTTTACATACACGGTGTACCATCCCGGTTTTGATGCATTTATTGTAAATTTCTTACTGTTTACATATATGTATGAGCCATCATCATCCTTAAAAAATGATGCCGCTTTTTTCCCCTCTGCATATTTTACTGCTGAAACATTTCCGCTTATCTGCACATTCAGTTTTTGTTTATATTTTTTATATATGCTTTTTGAGGAAGATATTTTTATATTTCCTGTTTTGGTGACCGTGTCAGACTGCTGTTCCGGTGTCTCAGTTACCTGCGGACTTTCGGTAATAGTCGGTGTTTCCGTTATCTGAGGTGTCGGCGTTTGCATCACATCAGGTATCGGCGTTTCCGTCACATCAGGTGTCGATGTTTCCTGTGGTGTTTCTGTTGCCGTTGTCCCTGATTGTCCATCTGTTATTTCAGGGGCAGCCGTTATTGACGGTGCTTTCGTTGTTTCAACAGGTGTTTCCGTAACCTTCGGTGTTTCCGTTGCCATCACTCCGTTGCTGCTTGAAGCTGAAGGCTGTGGTGCCGCTGTCTGTGTCGGTTCTGCAGTTGCTGTTGCCCCTGCTGTCTGTCTATATTCCAAAGCCGCATTTACTACCTTTGATGCATCCGGTATTCCCGCATATGTTACATAGTATTTCAAATTTGACAAAAGCTTCATGTTGTCCGTATTACAGAGCAGTTCTTTAAGACCTTTTCCGTCAATATTTCCCGCCGCCGCTTTTGCAAGTGCTGCCACACCTGCCACATACGGTGCTGAAAATGAAGTTCCCCATTCACAGGTATAGCCTCCGCCAACGGCGGTTGTATATATTGCGGCACCCGGAGCACACATTTCAACTTTTTTTGTTCCATAATTACTGAACCAGCTAAGGCTTCCATCCCACTCTATACTTCCGACAGTAATAAGATTATCTTCACTGAATGATGCCGGTGTATAAGTCAGACGGTCTATATTTTTTGATTCATTTCCTGCGGCAACAACAAAAAGCATATCGCTTTGTACAATAACATTTTCCATTATCATATTGTTGAATATGTCTGCCATTCCCGACTCACCGCCCCAACTGCAATTACATATATCCGCACCATTATTGTCAGCATACACTATACCCTGTATAAGTGTAGACATTGTTGACTCTCCCTCCGAATCAAGAGCTTTTACAGGCATAAGCTTTATGTCTATATCAGAAGCAATCCCGACAACTCCCGTATTATCATCAGCCGCCGCCAGAACTCCTGCAATCGCAGTACCGTGACCGTTATCATCATATGGATTATTTCCGCTATTAGTAAAATTCCAGCCTATCGTATCATCCGTATATCCGTTTTCGTCACTGTCACTACCATTTTCAGTTTCATCTGAATTTTTCCATATAACATTTTTTATCTCGTCATTTGTATAATCTATTCCCGTATCTACGACAGCAACTACAACCGAATCATCATTCTTAGAAATCGTTTCAGATGCATTATTTATTGCTGTCCATGCTTCTTGGGCACTTAAGTCCACGCCCTCTACGGCAGTAATATTTGAATCTTTATATTCGCTGCTCGGACTTGTAAATGTTCCGTTATTTTTCAATGCCCACTGCGAGCCGTCAGCATAATAATCCTTTGTGCTCCCGCTTGATTTTACAGAAACTTTATTTGACGATGTCTCTGAATTTGATGCAATTCTTACCTTATAGTCCGGCTGTGCCGCCTGAATATCAGAGCCACATCTTTTTGCAATATCTATTACTTTTTTTATATATTTTTCTGACTTTATCTTATAGACCTTTATAAGTTCAGTTACATCCTTTTCTTTATATGCATATTTTTTTATTTCTTTAGGTTCCTTTGTTCCCTCTCCGTATTCTATCATAATGCGGTTGTCATTCTCTTTATATGCATTTTCATCATCAACGATAACCGCCTTGTCTGATGTCTTATTATCACCGTCAGACTTTTTACTTTTATAAGACACTGTCTGTGTAATGTTTCCACTACCCGAATATGTACTTTTCTGTACCGTGTCACTGCCGTCCACTGCTTTACTGCTGCCTGCACTGACACTACCTGTAGCAAAACTTTTCTCCGAACCTACATCCGGATCTGTATTCGATATATTTCCACCGCATACCTCCTGCAATCCTAACGATAAGGTGATGATAACACCAGCAATCGCAGATATTTTTTTAACGGACTTTTTCCTCATATAATGATTCCTCCTTTATGAAATCCATATGTGCTCTCGAAATCTTCTGAACGAAAAATTTCGAGAGTACATAATCCATTATAATCCCGGTTTTTGTCATTATTGTGAACTGACAAGTTTTTAATACAATATGAGATTAACAGTTCAGCCTTTCATTTCCTACATTCACAAATCTGCCTGCAATTATGCCGTTATAAAAACCACTTATTCCTCACACTACCTCATCAATCATGCCCTCATCAAGATATTTATATTTCTCCGGTGCCTTGTTAGTCAATATATGCATATCTCCGAAGTTTGCAAATTTCACTGATGTCACATTGTCAAATTTATCAAAATCGGCAAGAAGATATTTCTGATTGCACTGATTTATCGCTGTTTTTTTGACAAGAGCCTCATTTGCATCCGGTGTCGTAAAACCGTGCTTTAAACTTATGCCGTTAGTTCCAAAGAATCCTTTTGTAAAATTATAATTTTGTATCGACAAAATAGCCTCATTACCGACTACCGCTTCTGTTGTTCCTTTCAATTCACCTCCAACAAGGATTACATGAAATCCTGATACAGCAAGTTTTTTTGCGTGTGCAACGGCATTTGTGACAAATGTTGCTTCTTTACAACTTATATACTCAATCATATAACCTGTTGTCGTACCGGCATCAAGATATACAAAATCCGTCGGTTTTATAATTTCCGCTGCCTTTCTGGCTATCTGTCTCTTCTCTTTTTCATTTACCCTGAGCTTTTGTGACACTGAGAGTTCTTTCGCCGTGTAATTGGAATTTACAGCTATAGCACCGCCAAACACTTTTATAAGTTTGTTTTCTTTATCAAGCATTGTGAGGTCACGCCTTATCGTTGATTCAGATATACCAAGAGAGTCTTTTATTTCGCTTACTGTTACGCTCTTTCTCTCCTCCAGCATTTTTAATATCATCTGCTGACGCTTTTCTACTAACATTTTATCCCTCGCTTTCAACTTTTAACCCTAAAAAACCCCATGGCAATCATATTTTGATATACCCGGGGTTTTCTGTTTGTTATATCTCTGATTCGGTCACTTGCGACCAAAAGCATCAAATCTTTTTCGCAACATTTAATTTCGTAATCTTAAATTTCTTATACTGATTACAGATTTTCTTTCATAAATGCAGAAATCTTTTCGTATGCTGCGTCCTCATCTTCACCATCAAACTTAAGTACGACTTCCATGCCGCCTTTAATTCCAAGTCCCATAATAGTAAATATTTTCTTGCAGTCTCCTGACTTTCCGTCTTTTGAAATAGTTACGCTGCTGGTAAATTCCTTTGCAAGCTTTACAAGCTCTCCTGCCGGACGTGCGTGTATTCCCTGTGGATCTGTAACCGTGTAAATAAATTCTTTCATAATATAAATGCCCCTTTCATTTAAAATATAATTTTTAAATTTTTAATCATTACTTTTTAACATATAGTCCATAACCTGTTTCTTCCCTTTAAGTAGTTTTATTTTATCATATTTATACTTATCGGTCAAAAAACTTTTTTACCATATTAATCTGTACTTTGGCTTAATACTCTATGATACTTTTTTCTTAAGCACACCAAGTAATACTGTTGAAATAACTGTTCCTATTACAAGTGAGAGTAAATACATCCATGAACCTCCGACAACCGGAAATACGAAAATTCCACCGTGAGGTGCCATCAATGTACAGTTAAATACCATGCTGAGTGCTCCTGCAACTCCCGAACCTATTATACATGATGGAATTACACGAAATGGATCAGCAGCCGCATAAGGTATCGCACCCTCTGTTATGAACGCAAGTCCCATTACAAAGTTTGTAGGACCGCTCTCTCTCTGCTCTTTTGTAAATTTGTCTTTAAATAACATTGTTGCAAGTGCAATAGCACACGGTGGAACCATACCACCTATCATAACTGCCGCCATAATATCATAATTTCCGGCTGCAATAGAATTTATGCCAAATACATAGGCTGCTTTGTTGAATGGACCTCCCATATCTATAGCCATCATTCCGCCTAAGATAAATCCGAGTGCTATCTTACTTGAACCTCCCATGCTTCCAAGCCATGTATTAAGTCCTGTATTTATAACACCCATAACAGGCTCTACTACATAATTCATTGCGAGTCCCATTATCAGTATGCCTACAACAGGATAAATAAGTACAGGTGCAAGTTTTTCAAGTGCCTCCGGAAGTTTCTCACAGCCCTTTCTAAGAAGAAGTATTACATAACCTGCGAGGAAACCTGCCACGATAGCACCAAGGAAACCTGATTTTCCGTTGTACGCTATCATTCCACCAACAAAACCAAGTGCAAGTGCCGGTCTGTCACCGATTGCCATTGCTATAAAACCGGCAAGTACAGGCAACATAAAGTTAAATGCAAGTCCGCCGATGCTCTTAAACATTGCCGCAACAGGTGTTATCGTACCAAAGTTTGAACGGTCTTTAACCGATAGTGATGAAATGTCAACTGACAATCCGTCGATAAGGAATGCTATTGCAATAAGGATACCACCACCGACTACAAACGGGAGCATATGCGATACACCGTTCATAAGCTGAGTATAAATTTTATGTCCTACACCGCCGCCTGAGGTTTCTTTACTCTGGCTCTCCGATGCGTTAGCCGCATGATATACCGGTGCGTCACCGTTTACAGCTCTCTTTATAAGTTTGTCAGCTTTATTTATTCCGTCTGATACCTGACATTCTATAACTTTCTTTCCGTCAAATCTCTCCATCGGAACTTTTGCATCTGCGGCAACTATGATACAGTCAGCCTCTTTAATATCATTGTCTGTCAAAACATTTTTCGCTCCGCCTGAACCTCTTGTCTCAATCTTTACATTGACTCCTGCTGCACCTGCTGCTTTCTCAATTCCCTCTGCTGCCATATATGTGTGTGCAATACCCGTCGGACATGAAGTAACTGCAAGAATTTTCTTTCCTGACTCGTTTGAAACATTTGTGCTCTTAAGTCTCTCGTCAATATCCGGATTTTCGTCATCTGCCTTGTCTACGATTGAAATAAACTCATCAACTGATTTTGCATTTCGTAAAGATTTTGAAAATTCTTCGTCCATCAAAAGCACTGAAAGTTTGCTCAATACATCTAGATGCACATTATCCTCTGTGTTCGGTGCTGCGATAAGGAAAAGAAGTGTAACCTGATCTCCGTCAATTGAGTCAAAATCCACACCATCTTTTATAACCATTGCGGCAAGTCCCGGTCTGTCTACCGCATCACATTTTCCATGTGGGATTGCTATTCCTTCGCCGATACCCGTTGTGCTTTCTTCTTCTCTTAAGTAAACCTGTTTTCTATAACCCTCTCTATCGTTTATCTTGCCGCTCTTTACCATAAGGTCTACTGCCATATCAAGAGCTTCAAATTTAGACTTAGGTGACAAATTCAGGCTTATACTCTTAGCATCTAATAAATCTGTTATTCTCATGCTCATCTCCATCCTTTCTTTCTGTAAAAACATTAAGATTGTTTATAAGTTCATTTACTTGGCAATATGCTTTAAATCTACCCTCTTAAGCGACTCCTCAACTTCCTGCTTTGTAGCAAGATAATCCGATGCTGCACTTGCACCGCCTGTTGCCATAGCCATACTGAATGCATAATCAGAATCTTTCTTTTGCAGCCATCCTGCTATAAATCCGGCAACTGATGAATCACCTGCTCCGACTGAATTTTTAACTACGCTCGTCGTTGCTTTGGTGGCAACTACTTTTCCGTCCTCGCTCAAGAGAACTCCGCCTTTTCCTCCCATAGAAACAAGAACATTTACTGCTCCCATCTCCTGCAGCTTCTTTGCATATGGAACTACATCTTCCCATTCTGATAACTCAACACCAAATATCTCTCCAAGCTCATGATGATTTGGCTTTATCAAAAACGGATGGTACTTCAAAACATTTAAAAGAAGATCTTTTGTCGCATCCACTATAATCGTAACATCTTTGTCCTGAAGTTTTTTCATTATCTGCTCATAAATATCTGAAGGCATTGTAACCGGAATACTTCCTGCAAGTACAAGAATATCTCCCTCACCGAGCAACATCAATCTTTCCATAAGTTTATCTAACTGCTCTTTTGGAATATCAGGTCCCTGTCCATTAATCTCCGTTCCGTCAATAGATGAAAGTTTCAAGTTTATTCTTGATATTCCATCTTTCATTTTTATAAAGTCTGTATTTATACCTGTTTCCTCAAGTTCTCTGACAATCTCATCTCCGGTAAAACCTGCTACAAATCCAAGTGCTGTACTATCAATACCGAGATTTTTTAAAACGATTGAAACATTCGTGCCTTTTCCTCCCGGAAGCATCAGCTCACTTGATGTACGGTTCGTATATCCGAGTTTAAAATCATCAACTGCAACGATATAATCCAATGATGGATTTAATGTAACCGTATAAATCATATGCTATCCTTTCCGCCATAAATTTTTAAGTTAAAAATTTGCTTACTATTCAAACAAAAGATTTATTTTTCAAACAAATCTAATATACACAGAAACAATTCAGCTATGCGAATTAGTTTGAATAATAACAAATGTTCATCTTTAATCGTTTACGGCTGTTTTTGATTTGTTGAACATATTATATAATCATATTCGTTCAAAATCAATCAAACTAATTCACAAAATACAACCTATTTTTTTGTGCAATATATACAAAAACATTGTTATTTTTATAAAATACTTTCCATAACAATTACATAGGAGTAAAATCCCCTGTTTATCATCCACTATTTCAAGTGTTTTATACATAATAATTGATTTCAACAATAAATGATTTTGACTGATTTTGATTTTTATATTTATACAAACGGATAATTATAATTCTTGATTAAAGATTTCCAAATACATTAGTATAATCCATAAAATATGTGTCGCTTTTTATCAGTTTTTTAGAACTGGTATAAATCAATTTATACAAAAAAAAAGCCTGATACAATATCAGACTTCCGAACATATCCAATGCGGAAGAAGGGACTTGAACCCTCACGTCGTTGCCAACACTAGATCCTTAGTCTAGCCTGTCTGCCAATTCCAGCACTTCCGCATTTAATCCTTAACAAACTTAAGTATCGTTTGTCACGAACAAGATATATACTACCAGCTTTTTTTACATTTGTCAACACTTTTTTATTATTTTTTCAGCCAAACTGTAACAGTTCAGCCTAAAAAAGATGAGTCAATAATACATGAGCTTGCTCAATGTATTATTGACTTGTTTTTTGGGGCTGAACTGTTACGCCAAACTTTTTAAATATAAATTTAATGCTTTTGATCCCCCTATATACTTGTTTTTCTATACATTACAATGTTATAATATATATGGATACCTTTATCTGAAAAGAAGAGGGAGATGATAATAATGAAAACAAAAAAACTATTTACGGCTAATTTGCGTCCCGGAATGATTGTTGCAGAATCCGTTTATACATATAACGGTCGGCTCATCATTCAGGAAAACACTGAACTTACACCGGATATAATTAGTAAACTAAAGCACTATGCCATTAAAACAGTATATATACTTGTTAATGATTCACCTGAAAAGACTGAAAACACTAACAATAATGATAATTACAATCAAAAACCAACATACTTTGAACGAATTGAGCAGTCAGAAGATTTCAAAAAATTTCATTCACAATTTGATTCATGCCTTACAGGATTCAAAAAGACATTAAATGATATGATAATAAAAAACGGCGACGGACTTGTCGATGAAATGATTTCAGAAATAGAAAGCATACTCGAAAGATCCAGGAATCCACTTCATCTTCTTGAAATGATGCAATGTATGCGTGGATACGATGATTTGACATACGCCCACTCTATAAATGTTGCACTTATATGTAATGTTATTGGTACATGGATGAACTTAAGCCATGATGATATTGAAACGCTTATGATAGCGGGAATGTTGCATGATATAGGAAAGTTGCGTATTCCACCTGAAATCATCCAAAAACCTTCAAAGCTTACCGATAACGAATATGCTATTATCAAAAAACATCCTGAATATGGTTATGAAATCCTTTCAACCAAAAATTTAAACTCTAAAATAAAACTTGCTGCACTTCAGCATCACGAACGATATGACGGAAAAGGCTATCCAAATGGTTTAAAGGGAAATGAAATCGATTTATTTTCAGGTATTGTCGCCATTGCAGATGTTTATGATGCAATGACCGCCGACAGAGTATATAGGAAAGGAATTTGTCCGTTCCCTGTCCTTGAACATATGGAGCTGCAAAAAGAACTCTACGAGCCGGGAGCATTGTATAAATTTATCGAAAGAACCGTTGAAGCCTACATCAATACAGAAGTAAAATTATCAAATGGCGATGTTGGTCGTGTTGTATTGTTAAATAAAAACTTTCTCTCAAGACCTATTGTCATATCAGACACAAAAACATACGATCTTTCAAAAGATTTTCACCTGCACATTGATACATTGCTTTAGAAGCATAAAATTCCAAAAGGATATGTAGTCATGCAAATATTTCCGGTAAGCTCTGCTTACCGGTTTATAACACGATTACAAAAACTTCTCTGATAATGAAAAACACCATAGGATACAAGATTTAAATGCTGTTCACACTCTGTTTTAAAAACTGATAGTTACAGCTCTAAATCTTAAATTCTATGGTGTTTTTATTTTACAATTTCGGCAGATATATGAACATAAGATATGCCCATCTTATTATCATACCGGTAATAATGATAACTATCTGAAGTATAATATCAAACCATTTTTTCTTTACTTTCTGCTCTCCGGTTTTGGCATCTTCTTCTATAAGGTCAATTTTTGGTGAACACCTCTTTATCATCCAGATATAAAATCCAAGAACAACAAAGTATCCAAAAAACATAACCGCCCCTAAAAGCTGTGACAAGCCATCTCCTTTAGGACTGTATGCTGCTGCACTTCCCGATGCATTTGTAAGTTTCGTAAAAGCGGAGTAAAGATAATCAAGAGAAATATATCCCAATACCAGACTGATAATAGAAAAAATCAATCTTCTCCACCATTTCATCATGCGATAATTCCTCCTGTTTAATACTTATTATGCATGTTTGCTATGCATGTTTGCTATGCATATTTGCTATGCATACTTGCTATGCATACTCATCAAAATTCATTCCGGATAATATCATACTGTCTCTTTCCATCTTTGAAATCTCATATGGATTGTTTGTATTATTATATGAGACATTCTGTGCATCTGCATATTTTGACTTGACTTCATCTGCTTCTTTAGTGTCATATGTCTCACTTGTCTTATCATTTCCATAAACAACAGCATATTTTGACTTGTCCTGTTCGCCATCAACAGGCTGTGTGCTTTTAACCTTTGTTACCGGAGTAACAGGATTGTTCTGTATCTGGTTAAAATGTGAATTTCCATATGTATATATACTGCTGATATTGTTCATTCCATTGATACCACTTATCTGCATAAAAATCACTCCTTGTCAAATTCATATATAGACTTATCCTAAACCATCTTAATATTCCTATATAATCAATTATACTCTCCTTTTTTCTTCAATGCAAGATAGTTTCTTGTATGTTCATCTCAAATGGCTTTAATGTAATCTGTTCTTTCCCGATAATAACTTTCTGCTCTTTTTCGGTATTGTTAAATATAAAACGCCACTTTTTATCACCATAACGATACGTAACTTCCACACCTTTTTGAAGTCCGCCTATTATGTCAAGCTGCTGCCTTTTGGCAATCTCCCTTGCAAATCCTATACTTGCGTCACGATTTAATACTGTACCAAAATAATAGACTTCTCCATCACCATATTTATTTCTTGTGACAGCCGCAAAATCTTTATAAAACTGCTCATCATATCTTGCAAGCACTTCCACATTTTCGTTTTCTTCTATTATATCGCACCATCGTTTTCCAATAATTTTCACTTTTCTTATTTCTTCATTTGAATTTACATCGTTGTCACTATTTAATGCATAGTCTGATTTTTCAACTTCCTTATTTTGGCTTTCTAAATTATATTGTGATGTTGCATTTTCTTCTCTTTCACTCTTTAAGGCATACTTCGACTTTTCAGCAAATTCATCCGACAATCTCAGCCTCACTTCCATACCATCAGGCAACGCTTCATATTCAGTCACTTTTATTCCCGTGAGTTCGGAATATATCGTCGGCAGTTGTTCCATAATACATTTATTATTATAATCCCTCTCACCTAAACGATTCGTTAAAATAACGGCAACTCCATTATTTGCCGCTCTTTCAAGTTCTTTTAATGTCCCCGCACTCTCAACGAGCATTGTCGGTGCGATGACAATTTTATATTTGTCAAGTCTCTGTGTCTGATTTATAATGTCAACTCCAAGTCCCAGACAGGTAAATGCATCATGCCACTGTTTTAATTGCTCAAGATAATACATTTTCTCCGCCTGATGCTGATTTTTAAATGCATACTCATTGTCAGATGAATACAGTATCGCAATCTCATTTCTGCATATTGTTCCCGCAAGATTTTGGATTTTTTTAACCTCATCGCAAAGTCCACAAAACTCCTTATATCTTCTCCCAGGCACATTGCTGTGGTCTATTATCCCATGCCAGTACATCTCAGCACCAGAAACAGCCGTGCGCCATCTGAAATGCACAACGGCATCCGCACCATGTGCGATTGCCTGAAGTGAATACCCCTTTAACATTCCGGGTCTTGTTGTAAGTGACATAGGCATCCAGCTTCCGACACTTCCGCTTAGCTGTTCCATAATCCAGAAGTTTTTATTTTTTATGCCACGCATCAGGTCAAGGTGAAATGCGTGCGAATACAATGTTTCATCATCTTTTGGCAGATTTGTAAGCGGATAATTGTCATATGATACAACATCAAGATTTTCAAACATATCATAAAAATCAGGCATATTCTCACATAGCCAGTTGTTTGTCGTAATAAATTTATCAGGAGAGATTTTTCTGATAATGTCCGACTGAAACTTAACATAATCGCAGGTGCTCTCAGATGCGTATCTGTTAAAGTCAAGGTTAAGCGAGGGATTCAGCCATTTCCCATTTTCATTCATCGGCGGCATAATCTGTGAAAAATCACTATACTCACCGCTCCACACATTATTTCCATATGCCTTATTGACCGCCTGTATCGTACCATATTTCTTCTTAATCCATTCCCTAAAAGAACTTTTACACACATCACAGCAGCAGTGATTTGCCTCAAGCTCATTGTCAATCTGATAACCTATAACATATTTATTGTCCTTATATCTCTCGACCATATGCATGATTATCTTTTTAGAAAGTTCCCTGTAAACAGGGCTGTTCAAACACCTGTGTCCTCTTATCCCAATGGAAATCCTATTTCCCTTTTTATCAATCTGGATAATCTCCGGATACTTTTTAAAAAGCCACTGTGGAGGTGTGTTAGTAGGCGTACACAAAACAACATATATATCCCGGTCCTCAAAAAGTTTAACCGCCCTGTCAAGCCACTCAAAATCAAAATCGCCCTCATCCGGTTCAAGTCTGCTCCATGCGAACTCAGCCATACGGACAATTTTAACGCCCGCCTTATGCATCATATCCGCATCCTTAACCCATAGTGATTCATCCCAGTGCTCCGGATAATAGTCCACACCGATATTTATTCCCACCGGCAATTTAAACTTACTATCAGTCATCAAAATTTCCTTTCCTTATCAAAAAACTACACCACAAAGTCTTAAAAAAATCTCTTATAAAAATCATTCACTGCAAAACTGTCAAAATCTCTTATCAAAAATCTCCATTGTAAAATTCTCAATACCGTATATAGGCTTGCAAGTGGGTTGCTAATTAACACAAGCAGGCATTGTTGTAACCGCCGATACTTAAGTGCTGTCTTTCAGCACTTTATGTACCGCTGCGAGTTACAAATAGCGTGAGCGTGCCTGCGGCTGTTAATTACAGCCACTTGCAAGCCCTCTCAACCTACATTATTTTCACTCAAGCTTTTTTATCTCAATCAACTGGTCACGCAGCTTCGCCGCCAGCTCAAAGTTAAGTTCTGCTGCCGCCGTATGCATCTGTTTCTTAATCTTTGCAACAAGTTTGTCAATCTCCTTCTCACTCATCGACTCAATATCCTTAGTTATATCCTCGCTGCTTGTCTCAACTTTCTTTGATATACTGATAAGGTCTCTTACTGCTTTCTTTATTGTCTGTGGCGTAATGTCATGTTCCTCATTATACTTTGCCTGTATCTT
Organism: Clostridium sp. AF34-13; assembly: GCF_003477845.1. NCBI lineage: Bacteria > Bacillati > Bacillota > Clostridia > Eubacteriales > Clostridiaceae > Clostridium > Clostridium sp. AF34-13. The sequence goes on along the minus strand of NZ_QUEB01000017.1, from coordinate 53,307 downwards.
TCTTCTTCGGTTCGTCTCATCTATCGCATTTCTCATCGACTCCGTTATCACATCTGCATACATGATAACACGACCATCAGCGTTTCTCGCCGCCCTGCCTATAGTCTGGATAAGAGAAATCTCCGAACGCAGAAATCCCTCTTTATCAGCATCAAGTATTGCAACAAGCTCTATCTCAGGTATGTCAAGCCCCTCACGCAGAAGATTTATACCGACAAGCACATCAAACACATCCATTCGCATATCCCTAATTATCTCTGAACGCTCAAGTGTATCTATATCTGAATGAAGATACCTCACCCTTATGCCTATCTCCTTCAGATAATTCGTCAAATCCTCTGCCATCTTTTTTGTAAGTGTGTTTATCATTACTTTATTTCCTGCATCAAGTGTCTTTCTTATCTCACCCACTAAATCATCAATCTGACCTTTGACCGGTTTTACGGTAATCTCAGGATCAAGAAGACCTGTTGGTCTTATTATCTGTTCAACTCTTGCAAGCTCATGCTCTTTCTCATACACATTAGGTGTGGCTGATACAAAGAGCATCTGGTTTATGTGGCTTTCAAACTCGTCAAAATTAAGAGGTCTGTTGTCAAGTGCTGACGGCAATCTGAAACCATACTCAACAAGTGTGTTTTTTCTTGAACGGTCACCTGCATACATTCCTCTTATCTGAGGTATCGTGATATGTGACTCATCAACCATTATAATAAAATCATCAGGAAAATAATCAAGCAGTGTGTGAGGCGGCTGTCCCGGTTTAAGTCCCGACAAATGTCTTGAATAATTCTCTATCCCCGAACAAAAACCTGTTTCACGAAGCATTTCTATGTCAAAGTTTGTTCTCTCTGAAATCCTCTGAGCTTCAAGAAGCTTGTCCTGACTCTGAAATTCTTTTACTCTGTATTCAAGTTCATTTTCTATCCCAATAATAGCTCGATTCATGTTGTCACGGTCTACTACATAATGAGATGCCGGAAATACCACCATGTGCTCAAGTTCTGCCTTTATCTCTCCCGTAAGCACATCTATCTCAGTGATTCGGTCAACCTCATCACCGAAAAATTCTACTCTTATTGCATGTTCTGACTCTGAAACCGGAAATATTTCCAAAACATCCCCTCTCACCCTGAAAGTACCACGCTTAAAATCCATATCATTGCGGGCATACTGGATTTCAACAAGTTTTTTAATAACCTCATCCCTGTCCTTCATCATCCCCGGTCTGAGCGAAACAGTCATGTTCTGGTAATCAATAGGACTTCCAAGACCATATATACATGACACACTCGCCACAATAATTACATCTCTTCTCTCAGTTAAAGCCGCTGTAGCCGAATGTCTTAATTTATCAATCTCATCATTGATCGATGAATCCTTTTCTATATATGTGTCCGATGACGGAACATATGCCTCAGGCTGATAATAATCATAATAAGATACAAAATATTCAACTGCATTTTCAGGAAAAAACTCTTTAAACTCACCGTAAAGCTGTGCTGCAAGAGTCTTGTTATGTGCGATTATAAGTGTGGGCTTGTTGAGTTTCTCTATAACATTTGCCATAGTAAATGTTTTTCCCGAACCCGTAACACCAAGCAAAGTCTGAAACTGGTCGCCCTCCTTAAATCCTTTTACAAGTTCCTCGATAGCCTGCGGCTGGTCACCGGTTGGCTTGTATTCTGAATGTAATTTGAATTTTTGTTGTGAATTTTGCACAAAAACACCTCCCTAAAATTTTATAAATCAGTGTACAACAGTAAAACTACAGTAGATACATCAACGCTTAGATTTAAGAGCTATTGTAAGATAATCCAATGCAGCATTTATCTGATTATCAACTTTATAACCGCTTTCTTTCAAAGCAGTCATTTTTCCGTTACTTTTAACCTTTATATCAGGCTCAAAACCTGTTCCGTGTATATTTATGCCCTTAGGAGTATAATATTTTGATGTCGTGAATTTCAGTCCTGTTCCATCACGGAACGCAAATGATGACTGTACTATTCCTTTTCCGAAAGTCTTTGTGCCAAGAAGTTTCGCTTTTCCATAATCTCTGAGTGCTCCACAAAAAACTTCAGAAGCACTTGCAGAATTGCCATTTACAAGAATAACTATCGGAATCTTTATTTCTTTATCATCCTTTGTGTAATACTCCTCTGCTACTCCGTTCTTATCTTTTGTATATACCACAAGTTTCTTAGGAAGTATCTGATCCAGCATATCAAGTGCGGTGTCCAAAAGTCCACCTCCGTTATCTCTGAGATCTATGATAAGTCCTTTTTCATTTTTCTTTTCCAAACAATCTACAGCACTTTTAAACTGCTTCTTAGTAACTGTTTCAAAGGCACTCACCGAAATATATCCGATATTATTATCAAGCATTTTGTATGAAACAGTATTATCATGAATCACTTCTCTTTTAATATTGAAAGTGATAGGTTTTTTATTTCCTTTTCTCATCACTGAAATGCTTACATTTGTTCCTTTTTTGCCTTTCATTTTTGATATGGCATAAGAACTATCCTTTCCCTTGATATTTTCCCCATCAACCTCAACAATAATATCTCCTTTTTTTATTCCCGCTTTTTGTGCCGGACCACCCTTTACAACGCCTGCCACCTTTAAATAATTATCGTTTTTCCCCTGTGATATATACGCACCTATTCCACAAAATTCTCCTTTTGTCTTTTCTGAAATATCCTTATATTCATCCTTTGTATAATATGCAGCATATTTATCATCAAGTCCGCTTACCATCGCCTTATAAATAATATCTCCCATTTTGCCATAATCTATATCATTAAGGTAAAATCTGTTTATATACGACGACAATATCTCTGCCTTATCCTTTATCTCTACTGCCTCTTTGGACATTCCATTCTCATCCCATTTCAGACCTGCCGCCACATTGATTTTTCCTGCATATTGAGCAATCGTCAGTGCACTCAACAAAACTAATATGCAGCCTGCCGCCCCCATAATGACTCCGCGTAAAAAATCAAAATTAATATCTGTTTCTCTATCTCTGTCCATATTCATGTCTATTTCTCTCCTGTCAGTTTATATCTACATTTACGAAACTATAACAGTTCAGCCTTGCATTTCTTACTATCATAATCTGTAATGAACACAACATATAACCTGTTTCGCAATCATTTAAATATTTATATGATGATAACACAATATAAAGAACTTTTACACCTTTTATTTATGCACATTTGCAGGTATTTGCAAAACTATCATAACCTACGATTAAATTGTGCAGCTATAACGCAGCATAGCTAAACAATAACAAAACCCCCGAATACACCAAATCAAAGAGTCAGCTCTTTGATTTTGGTACAATCCGGGGGAGATATTATCTTCAATGTTTAAAACTCAAATGTCTCCATATATTTCATGTACTTAACAACCATCAACGCTATCTTAAATGTGATAGCATCATCAAATACTCTGAGGTCAAGTCCCGTACTCTTTTCAAGCTTGTCTAATCTATATACAAGAGTATTTCTATGGATGTAAAGCTGCCTTGATGTTTCCGAAACATTAAGACTGTTTTCAAAGAATTTATTTATCGTTGCGATAGTCTCATCATCAAAATCATCCGGAGTATTTTCTCCAAAAATTTCGCCGATAAACATCTTACACAATGGCATTGGGAGCTGATATATAAGTCTTCCTATACCTAAGCTGCTGTATGCAATAACATTTTGGTCACTGTAGAATATCTTTCCTACATCAAGTGCCATCTTCGCTTCTTTATATGAGCGTGAAACATCTTTTATCTCATTCACAATGGTACCAAATGATACATGCACACTTATCATTGCTTCAGTGTTGAGCATATCGAGAATGACATTTGCCGTCTTTTCCATATCCTCATAACCTTCTTCTTCTTTTAACTCTTTGACAAGAATGATATTTTTTTCATCTACCTGCGTGATAAAGTCTCTTGACTTTCCTGCAAACAATCCCTTAACCGTCTCTAATGCATTTGAATCTTTTTCATCCTTAGTCTCAATAAGAAATACTACTCTGTTTACACTTGTCTCTATATGAAGCTTCTTTGCACGATTATAAATATCTACGAGAAGGAGATTGTCGAGCAAAAGATTTTTAATAAAATTGTCCTTGTCATAACGCTCTTTATACGCAACAAGAAGATTTTGAATTTGAAAAGCTGCGAGCTTTCCCACCATATAAACATCATCACTGTCACCCTTTGCAAGAATAACATACTCTAACTGATGATCATCAAAAACCTTAAAAAACTGATATCCCTGAAGCACCTGACTATCTGCAGGAGATTCAACAAATGCCATAACAGCATCTTCGTACTCTTCGACATTGTTTATAGTTGTGGCAAGTGCCTTTCCTTCTGTGTCCATAACGCAAATATCAATTCTGGTAATATTTTTAAGTCCGTCTATAGTAGTCTGTAAAACCTGATTAGATATCATAAATTCCCTCCAATATCTGTTGATTATCTATTTTAATTTTAATATATTTTTTCACTCCATTAGTTTACTATACCATCAATTTGCACAAAAGTAAATACTTCATAAACAATATATCCATATTTCACATATTATTCCATATAAAAATTGTGCATTTTAACAAAAACAAATATATTTTTACATTATAATACTCTGTAACACGCAATTCTCATTGACTCATCTCTATATTACGAGCATTTTCCCAGACATCAAAAAATGCCGCTATACCCAAAGTATAGCGACATTTCTATTTGTATGTTTCTCACATAAATTACATTTTTAAATCTAATTCAAAATACCTGCTACAGACTAGTTTGTAATAACTTTCTCTGTTTCTTTATCAAATACATGAATCTTGCTTGTATCAAGTGCAATCTTAATAGTATCACCAGGACGAGCTGTTGTACGAGGATTTACACGAACTGTAATGTCAAATCCTTCAACTGTGAAGTATAAGAATACTTCAGCACCAAGCATTTCGTAAACTTTTACAGTAGCCTCAAGAACATTGTCTGTACCATTGTTTACATAGATTTCCTCATCCTTAATATCCTCAGGACGAATACCCATGATAACATCTTTATCAATGTAACCGCCTTCAACAAGCTTTTCTGCCTTTCCTTCAGGAAGTTTAACTGAGTATGTACCAAACTCAAGTTTAACATCTGAACCATCTTTAACTGCTTTACAGTTGATGAAGTTCATCTGAGGTGATCCGATAAATCCTGCTACGAATACATTGCAAGGTTTTGTATAAAGATCGATAGGTGAAGCAACCTGCTGCATAACACCATCTTTCATAACTACGATACGAGTACCAAGTGTAAGAGCCTCTGTCTGATCATGTGTAACATAGATGATTGTAGCTTCAAGTCTCTGGTGAATCTTAGAAATCTCGATACGCATCTGAACACGAAGTTTTGCATCAAGGTTTGATAAAGGCTCATCCATAAGGAATACCTTAGGATTACGAACGATTGCACGACCCATGGCAACACGCTGTCTCTGACCACCTGATAAAGCCTTTGGCTTACGGTCTAAGAGATGCTCAATATCAAGAATCTTAGCTGCTTCATGAACGAGTTTGTCAATCTTCTCCTTTGGAGTCTTTCTAAGTTTAAGACCAAATGCCATGTTATCATAAACTGACATATGAGGATAAAGTGCGTAGTTCTGGAATACCATCGCGATATCTCTGTCCTTTGGCTCAACATCATTTACAAGAGTATTTCCGATCCATAACTCACCTGAAGAAATTTCTTCAAGACCTGCAATCATACGAAGTGTTGTAGACTTTCCACAACCTGAAGGTCCTACGAAGATGATAAACTCTTTGTCTGCAATGTCAAGGTTGAAGTTTTTAACTGCCTGGAATCCGTTTGGATATGTTTTACAAATGTTTTTTAAAGATAAACTAGCCATTATATGTGTCCTCCTAAATTTTACAACTCATTTTACTATGCAGTACCATAATCATGTAACAATACTGCCTGTGATTCTTCTACATATAACCAAATCATTTGTTGTAATTTAGTTATAATGTTCTTTTTTCGTGACTCACATTTAACATGGTTTTATAATACACTATCTTAAAATATTTTACCATAGGACAATTAGCCAAATAAATTTTACACTTTTTGTGCAAAGAGTATATATTATTGCGTTTTTTTCGTTTTATCATGAAATGTCACAATAAACACCGTCTAAAACTGTTTGTTTTTACCAATAGATTGTTACTTTTTAGTAAAAATGTTCAAATCATTGGTCATTTTTTGTGTTATATCTGTCTATTCTTTTACTGAAAAACTTTGCTTTCATAAATTTCTGCGGAATTCTTTCTATCGCAAACTTTTCATAAAGCTTTGTAAGACCTATCTTTTCAATCCATACCGGCACTTTTTTCTCTTCTGCCATAATTATCCCTGCAACGCCTCCGATGGCGATACATATCTTTGCATTCAGAAGTTTAACATGCTCTATTATCCATTTTTCCTGAATACTGCTCTCCAGATCAACAAGAAGTATATCCGGCGTGCAACTGTTTATCTCATTCACTATCGCAGCATCCTCTATTTCTTCAGAATAAACACAATCTCCTGCCACTTTCAATTCCGGTTGATTTTTTTTACAATAATTCCTAAGATTTTCGACATCTTCTTCACTATCCGCTACTATGTAAATAACCCTGTCCTGTTTCCAGAGATTTTCAAGCATCACTCCAAAACTTTTGCAGCTTACAACCATTCCGCCTGCTTCAAGCATATCAACCTTATAATTTGTAAGCAATGCTTCCTCACCTGGCAGAAAAAGTTCTGCCTTATCTATTATCTCATGATATTTGTCATCTTCTGCCGCATGGTTTATCATATCCGCAGAGGCAAATAATATCACATCCATTTTATCATCTTTAAGATATTCATTTATTTTTTCAATAAACACATCATTGCTGAGCATATCAATATCAATACCCATTATTTTTACTGATGACTGCATATTTTTTACCATGCCTTTCATTCTATCTATAAACTTTACAAACTTATCAGCCTTAATCATTCCTGCATTTCAAAAAATGCACGTCACTTTAATTATGGCGTGCATTTTAATTTTATCCGGTGTTTAATTATTTGCATCAGTTGTTCCTATTATAATCTTTATATCATAACCGCTTTCTACGGTACCTGTCTCGATAACAGGATTGCTAAAATACTGTGCTAAATCCTTACCTGCACCATTTTCTTTTACGATAATCTTTGTCTGTGTCAAAGTTTCTGCAGAATAATCGCCTATTTTTTTCACCTTAAATCCGGCACTCTCAAGTTTTGTCTTTGCTGCTGAAGCAAGACCACTTATCCTGCTGCCGTTGAGAACAAGTATGTTCTTGCCCTTTGATGACTTTCCTGAACTTTTTGACACTTTCTTAAAACTCTGAGACTGTGTATATGGTGTAGTATTTTTTACAAGCTTATTTATAAAAGTTTTTGAAGCTTTTGTATCTATCTGAAAAATATTCTCTGAATACATTCCCGGTATTCCCCAATAATGGAAATATTCAGAATTGAGCTTCTCGTAACATTCTACATAACCAATCTTATTATATACGGTAAGATTTGAATCAACTCTTTCATACTGTTCCTTTATAAATTCAGCAATCTTAGTCTGATCTCCATTTAAATCTTTAAGCTGTTTTAAATAAGACTCACTTGCTACATTTATCTTTTCAGTTACCGTGACACTTTCATTACTGCCTGATGCCGAAAGCGACTGCGGCTTAAACTTAACATTTACATTTCTTCTCGAATAATGATTTACATATGTTTCCTGATTGATAACCGTATAGTAACTTATCTTTATGCCGAGAGCCTTTTCAATAATAAGCTCACCATATCCGTATGCATCTTCATCCTTGTCAAAGTACTGCTTAAGTCTTCCTAATCTTACAATCTGCGGTATTTCCTGATTTACGGTACTTAATCTCTGATACATATCAGTAGGTATAGTATAATCCGTTCCTACCGGAATCGTTATATAATCCATATTATTTGTTTTCGTATTGCAAATCTCAAGCATGAGATGTGAAATCTTCTTATCGTTACTTACATATATAAGATTTTTAGAAATCTCATCTGTCTGGGCCTCATCCAAAATATCCTTAATCTCATTTGAACTCGTTCCAACCTTTTCAGAGTTGTTTGAGAGAATCGTATATGAAATCTTATAACTTGCAAAGCCCACGGCAAGTATGATTATTATGCCCAATACTGACTTTAATAAACTCAAAGCAAATATCTTTGCCACACTTTTCTTTTTCATAATTGTACCTTTCTATCTTTGATTCTTTATGTATAATATCAAAAAACATATGATACATTATAACAAAAAAAAAATTATGTGTAAAGCAAAAGACTTAATGTCGTAACTTTTTTAACCAAATCGTAATAGTTGCTCTATTTTAATAATGTGATTTATATGGTATATTAAGTGTGAAAAATCTATATATAAAAGATTTTTTGCACTATGCACAAAAAATATGTGCAGAAATAGGAACTAATATGAAAACGAGGTTTTAATTTATGAGCAAAACAGTTATAGTGACGGGTGCATCCCGTGGCATAGGACATGCTATTTCGCTTTATTATGCCAAAAAAGGATTTAATGTATGCGTATGCTGTCACAAAAATGCAGATATGCTTGACTCATTAAAAGACGAGATAGAAAACATTGGTGCAGATTGTATGACATATGTAGGAAATATCGGCATTTTTGAAAATGCCGCAGAATTTTTTTCTCTTATAAAAGAACGCTTTGGCAAAGCTGATATATTGATAAACAATGCCGGTATTTCATATATTGGTCTTTTGCAAGACATGACACCTTCAGATTGGAACAATATAATAACTTCAAATCTCACATCTGTCTTTAACTGCTGCAAACTTGCCATTCCGATTATGCTTGGCAGCCATGAGGGTAAGATAATAAATATATCATCCGTCTGGGGCTGTGTTGGTGCCTCGACGGAAGTCGCATACTCAGCTACAAAGGGGGGTATTAACGCATTCACAAAAGCTCTTGCGAAAGAACTTGCTCCAAGTAACATACAGGTAAATGCAGTTGCCTGCGGTATTATCGACACCGACATGAACAGCTTCCTTGACGCAGACGAACTTGCCGCCGTTATAGACGAAGTTCCTGCCGGAAGAATCGGCACTCCCGAAGATGTTGCAAAAGCCGTATATGACATTTCTGCTACTAGCAGTTATATGACCGGACAGATAATAAGACTTGACGGCGGCTGGATATAAAAAATAGCACAACCGGCGTTTTGTCATAGTATCCACACTACATTATAAGCGTTTTCCTATACATTAAAAAATCCCCCTTAAACAGATTTACAATTTTTCTGCTCAAGGGGGATAATTTTCTTACATCTCTACATAATAATCTCTTGTCTTGACAATTTCCTTCGGAACCTCAATCTTATCTTTATCCCATACTCTGAATTTAAGGTCATACTCTTTTGTCTTTTTACCTTTCTCTCTGTTGTATCTTGCCATTGCGTCCCTAAACAAAGGCTGCTCTTCAACTGAATCTCTAAGATCTTTGGCAAAAGGACAATATGTAGCCATAATTTCCCTCACCGGTTTGCTCAAAACGATTCCTCCATGAGCTTCATGCTTAATCCAGTTCTCATAGTCAACAACAAACACCTCACGCGTATTATTTCTGCATTTCTGAATCTGCATTTTAAGCTTGTCCTTTTTATCCTCTGACAATTCCCTGTTTTTCTTATAAAACTGAATAAAATCACTATACTCACTTGTGAGAGATTTCACCTGTATGTTGTTCCACGCTGCACCCTGTATCGTTCTGCAAAGCTCCCATCTGAATCTTCCGAACAGTTTAACCATTGCCGCATCAATATCCGTGTCAAGAAATGCCGGCAGCAAAAATCTCCCTTTTGAATTTCTTCTTCTTCCGCTTATCTCCTGCCACATGATAGGATTGCTTCCGGCTATAGGGAATAAAATAAAATCAGGAAAAACTTCCTCGACTATATACTCTTTCTTTATACCCTCTGCATCTCCTTTGTATAATCCCTCTCTGTAAAATGCAGAATAATCTATCTGCAGCAATCTGTGAACTGCCGCATTTATCCTGTCTCCAGACATAAATGTCTTTAAGAGCGATGATGCACAACCGTCTGTAAACAAAAACGGAACAAATGCCGATACCTGTCCGTATAAAATACGGTGGTTCGCCTTGAACATATTATCTACCTCAAATTCAAACTTTGCGTTTTTATCTTCTGCAAGAGCATTTACCTGTTCTTCTGATAGTTCACCCGTTCTCTTTCGATCTCTTAAACTCTCCGCATAATCAAGATCAAACTCACTCTTTGACGGCTCTTTTCGTCCCTCTATAATTTCCGTAAGCCACTGTTTCATATCATATACCATACATGATGCATTTCCAACATCATGTCTGTCTATGGACAAAAGCTGTTCAAGAAGTTCTTCTGAAAGAAGCTTTTCGCTTATAAAGCCATACCTCAGAAACAAATCTATTATTACCGGCGTACTTTCTGATGATTTATAATCTTTAAGAAATACCTTTTTGTATATCTTATAATACATCTTTGTAATATTTCTTCTGAGCGTTCTTGTATCATCATCGGTCAGGAACTTGTCTCTAAGTTTGTCAAAATCTGTGATATACTGCTCAAAATCTAAAGCTTCTTCTCTTTCAATCCCTGAATAATCAAGTATAAAGGAAAGTGAATTATTCAACTGGCTTATGTCCTGATATTCCATCTCTGTCAATGCTATATCAGCATCATTACCGTCATCGTTTTTAACATCTGAATTTAAAAGACTGAAATATGTTTCTTCCATAAATTCATGGTCTATCTCAAGATCGACACCCGCCTTGTCGAGCATCAGATTTTCAAGCGTATTTATATAATCTATAATATCATCAAACAAAGACATGACATTGCCAGACTCTCCACCTATATGCTGAACCGTATTTGCAAGTTGAAATACCTGCATATAAAGACTTCTTTCCTCTTTGACAAGTGGCTTTGAAAGCAGCTTTAAATACTCTGTTCCTCTGCCACATTCAGCTATAATGGCATTTACAAGTTTTATCTGTTCGAGAACATGATATACTGATATGGCTGAGCTTGCTCCAAAATATGCCTTTTGTATATCAGGTGCTATCTCACAGCAAGCCCTGTAATACATTATCTTGTCGATGTCTACATCACCCTGTTCATATTCCTCAATGTCATCTATTGAGCGGATATTATCAGCTTTAATCCCTGCTTCTTTTGCTATCTCTGTATATCTTGTACGACCTGACAATAAAAACTCATAGAGTTTGTCAGCCATTGCCGTTATTTTCTCATATGTTATAGAAAGTTCACGAATAATACGGCTAAAAGAAGCTACCATAAGCCCTGCATAGTCCTTGTTTGCCTTGACAAGACTTCTTACTGCTTTGCTTAGTCTCATTTTAGGAAATGCATATATAACCGCATTTGTCTCTGCTGTATATGTAATCCCGTATTTATCTCCGACAAGGTCACAAAGTCCAAGAAAATTTCCTGAACCTACTACTATATTTGTCCCCTCTGCACTCATCCTTATGCGGCCTTTTACTACAAGACTTACCGATGATATTTCATCACCCTGTTCATATATTATGGTATCCTTTATAACCTGATTTATGTTATTTAGCTTTAATTCCGCCTTCAATTCTTTCTTTCCTCCCTCTATCAACTCACATCCAGTCTGCTGTTCCCACTCTTTTTTAATTTCATACCTGCTTTAACGCAGGCAGCAATACTTATTCTATTATACAATCTAATAGCTTTATCGTCAATTTAGTAATACCATGCATTTCCAATTTATTCGACTTTTTTCGTTAAAAAAGAATACAATACTTTTTCGCTTTACTCCTCTTTTTTCGCTAAATAACAATTCAATGTATCTTCGTTTCATTAATTTTTCGCAAAAGAAAAATAAGTTGCTTGCGACTCTTTCGCACTTGAGCGGAATACACATCCTCACGGGATGTTTTTTATGTTATAGAAAACAAAAAATTTCCTATAACAAAAAAACAAGGCTAAAGCCTTGCTTCTAAAATAATATATATAAATCCGTGCATCCTGTTTTGAAAATGTCAATGTAACCGTTACCCCGGCAGTTAGCTCGGCTCCGGCTACCTTACGGCACACGAAAATTCTCACTTAGTGCTGCTAGGTTCCCCTCCTGACACGGTTCATGAGTTTTCATTGCGCAAGACCAAAGCGTCAACGCCACTTACCGGGGGCAGCATTGCAAAAAACAAGCCCTCGACAAGACATCACCCCTGCTATAGCGGATTGCAGGTTACAAGGAGCCGCTAACTCCCCGGCTAGCACGGAAGTTTTTACTTCCCACAGTCAAATCTTTAAAATTTAAGATATAAATGTTTACTTCATTTTCTTTTAAATGAAACTATCTTTCATTTGTAATCTATAACAATACCATTGTAAACAATTTTACTGTTATTCAAAAATAAGGAAACCTTATTAAGATTTCCTTATCCAAACAGATTCATATCTGTCAAGCAATGCGGAAGAAGGGACTTGAACCCTCACGTCGTTGCCAACACTAGATCCTTAGTCTAGCCTGTCTGCCAATTCCAGCACTTCCGCATTTCGTTCACAACACATTCGTTTGTCACGAACAAGACATATATTATCAGTTTTTTATCCGCTTGTCAACATCTTTTTTCAAATTTTTAACACAAATTTGTAACAGTTCAGCCCTAAAAAAGATAAACAACAATACATGAGCTTGCTCAATGTATTATTGACTTGTTTTTTGGGGCTGAATAGCCTTTCATTTTATAGCACATACAAGCGAGCACTCCACAAAATATTCCAACGATAACACCCGCTAAAACATCACTCGGATAATGCACACATACATATATTCTCGACAAAGCCATGAGTATTGCAACCACGAGAGCCACTATTCCAAGCCGTCTTGTATTTCTGTCAGCCAGTATTGGCACTACTGCAGCAAATGAACTTGCAGTATGCCCGGACGGAAATGAATAGTCTGGCTGTGGCTCTATAAGACATCTTATATCCTTATAGGCATCATAAGGTCTTGTTCTTGCAAATATATTTTTTAATATTCCATTGCATATCACCAGATCGATTATGAGTGCAATAGCACATACGATTCCAGTCTTTCTTGTCTTTTTGCAAACCAAAAGAAAAATCGTCAACAATATCCATATCAGTCCATAATTTCCTAAAGATGTGAATACTTTTACAATGCTGTTTAATAACTCATTTCTAAAATGCCCCTGTATATAATATAGTATATTTATATCTAAATCTGTAATCCAAGAAAACATTTTTTCCTCCATATATAATCTATGTACTCTCGAAATTCTTCATTCAGAAAATTCCGAGAGTACATATCTCTATTTTTTAACCAGATGGATATTCGTGGTATGCTATGTATGTCACTTGCTCATAACACTATCAGCCGCTATTAAAGCTACATAATATTTAGACGATAATCTTTTTTACATTTGCTTTCTTACAACCCTGTACTCATCGCCATTTCTGTAATAAGGACAGGCTTCCCATTTGCCTGTTATAAACCTTACATAATCGTCCTCATCCATGTTTACATCACACACATACTCTTCATACTCCTCATCATATGTATAATTTGCACATGTATCACATTCCGCCATTGTTTACCTCCATCTGTTTTCTATGTACTCTCGGTATCCTCTCAAAACGAATACATTTTTACTGTTTGAAATGAATGTCAGCTCATATAATTTTCATAAGTATAACATAATCCACATAATTTTTACAATAATAATGTCCGCTATCATTTTGCAAGCGTACAAACCCTACATAATTTTTACAATAATGACGCTCGCTATCATTCCTGCAAGCGTACAAACCAATGCCCCCGGCAGTATCCAGCCTGTTTTTTGAAATGGTTTTTCTTTGTTGTTTCCTGTTGCCAGCAGATATACTGATATTGTGTAAAATATCGTTTCAGAACAGCTCATCAATATTGATGCGAGCAGACCCTCATATGTATCTGTACCAAATTTTTTAAAAATATCCAAAAGCAGACCTGTTGCGGCAGATGATGAAAACATTTTCACTAGCGATAAAGGAACCAGTTGTGACGGAAATCCTATAACTGAAAGTGGCTTTGCAAGTATATCTCCCACCACATCAAGTATTCCCGAAGTTCTTAAAATCCCCACGGCAAGCATCAATCCTATAAGTGTCGGCAATATTTCATATACAACCTTAAAACCGTCTTTAGCTCCTTTTGTGAATGCAGCAAACATATCAATCTTGGTGCTCAATGCTAAAATCACAATACCAAATATGACCATCGGTATCATTAGATTTGACAAATACGCTATCATACGACACTCCCTCCCGGAATTCTCTAATAATTCCATTGCAAAAATCTAATTCCTTATGTATAATAAATACTTGAGTGATTACATTTTTATGATAAAGGAGGTCCCATGAATACAGTTTTTATCGCAGATGATGAATTAATAATAAGACAAGGTATCAAATGTATTATTGATTGGGAACAACTTGGTTTCGAGATAATAGGAGAGGCATCAAACGGAGAAGATGCCCTTAATTTTATTTTGAATAAACATCCGGATCTGGTACTTATGGATATTCGTATGCCTAAAATGCTTGGACTAGATGTCGTCGAAGCAGCCAAAAACAAGGGATTTAACGGAAAAGTCATAATACTAAGCGGCTATACGGATTTTAAGTACGCACAGGCCGCCATTAAAAACGGTGTCGATTACTATCTTACAAAACCTATTGACGAGGATGAGCTTTACGAGACAGTTGATTCCATCCGCTCACAGATAAGTAAAGAAGCAGAAGATAAAGAAACCTTAAGCACTTATCGTGATAAAGCAAAAAGCATGATCCTTTTTGACATACTTACGGGTACTTCGACTATAAATAATATAGATGACATGAACATAGATGCCGACATATATCAGGTAGTAATCTATGAAAAATACAGTCATCACGCTACTGAACTGCCTTATAAGTTTTCTGATCTTTTAAAAGTAACAAACAAGAGAAACAGTTCTTATGAAAGTATTGAAATTGATCAAAATGAAGTCATACTGTTAAAGGGTGCATTTACTTTACACAAATTCCAGGAATTTTTGGATCACTATAACAGAGAACAAAAACCTCAGGAAAATTCACCTCTTGACTCCTTATTTATAGCATATGGAAGCGAAGTTCATTCTATCGAAGATGTTCATATTTCTTACCAGCAGGCACATAAGCTCCTGCAAAGAAGATTTTTCTGTGAGGACAAGCAGCATACAATAGGCTGGGACGAACTTCCGAAAGAAGAATATGAAAACACTTACGACATTTCCGATGAACACCTTCAGGAATATTGCGAAAAACTTACAGGTTATATTCAGGCTTCAAAACGTAATCAGATTGCCGAGACACTTCATGAACTTGAACGAAATCTGTTTTACTCGACAAGTGATATTTCAAGGATAAAACTTTTCCTCACAGATTTATATCTGTCAATAAAGGAAAAAATATCACACTTATATCACAATGCTAATATTCCATTTCCGGGCAACACAGAGATTATAGACTACATTGATGACAAATACTATCTTTACGAGATTATGCTCTACTTCACCGAGCAGTTTGACATGATAACAAGAACTATCGGCAATCCGACAAGCGAAGGTGTCATGGATGACATAATCCACTACATAGAGCACAATTATATGGACAATATCAAACTCGAAAATATTGCTCCTCTTTTTGGATACAACAGCTCATATCTTGGAAAGATATTTAATAAAAAAGTGGGCGAGGGCTTCAATGTCTTTGTAGACAAAGTAAGAATAAAACATTCAAAAGAGCTTCTTTTGACAACAGATTTAAAAGTTTATGAGATTGCCGAAAAAGTCGGCTACAAAAATGTTGACTATTTCCACACAAAGTTTAAAAAATATGTCAAAATGAGTCCTGCCGAATTTAGAAAAAAGAGTAAAATTGAAAGAATATAATCATCAACATATTTGACAAAAAATAGTCACTATGTTATTCTTTTATACGATATTTTAAACTTACAATATCATGTAGATGCGGATGTGGTGGAATTGGCAGACACGCAAGATTTAGGTTCTTGTGCCCTGTGGCGTGCAGGTTCAAGTCCTGTTATCCGCACTAAAAACCCCCTGTGAAAATCACAGGGGGTTTTTTTGTGCGGGTAGAGACCTTGAATCTGGATTCAAGGTCTCCGCTCCGCTTCGGTCGGTGCATTGCCATCGTCCACCGGACGATGTGCACCCTGTTATCCGCACTTGATAAATCCGTAAACTGCACAGATTGTTTTTGTATAGGTATAAATCTTGAATCTGGTTTCAAGCTCTCCTCTCCGGTCGGTGCATAGCACCATGTTATCCGACCTTGATAAATCCGTAAACTGCACACTTGTTAAGACTATAAAAGAATTTAAAGGTATGAAGGCAAACGATGTTGTAAAATATATTGAGGGTGAACCATATGTTGGCATAGTCCCTGTTGAACCCGGCAGTACCAATGCAATTTTTAATGATAACTCTAAAATAGCCGGACTTAACACTGAAAACTTTGAAATCAATGAGGGCTTGATAAGATTTGACATAATCTTTTATGTTCGAGTGCCATCAAAGTCAGGTAATAACTCAAATAATGAAAATGAATTATCTCAGGTAATTATAAATATTGAAGCACAAAAAGATGAACCAAAGAAATATCAAATCATAAACAGAGCTGTTTTTTATATAGGCCGGCTTGTATCATCACAAAAACAAAGAGATTTTATAAACATGAACTATGATGATATTAAAAAGGTTTATTCGATTTGGGTATGTATGGGTATGGAAGAAAATACAATGTGCCATATACATCTCACAAAAGATGACCTCATAGGAAAACATAACTGGCGCGGCAACCTTGATTTATTAAACATCGTAATGATAGGAATATCTGACACCCTGCCTGAACATGATAATACCTATGAAATGCATCGTTTACTTGCTGCTCTCTTTACGAACACATTGAACGCAAAGCAAAAAATTGATATAATAAATAAAGAATATGACATACCTGTTGAAATCGATATTGAGGAAGGAGTGAGCATTATGTGTAATTTAAGTCAGGGTATCGAGGAAAAAGCACTTGAAAAGGGCAGATCCGCTGGCATTGCTCAGGGTAAGACTTCTGCTCAGATTGACATAATCTTAAATATGTATAATAATAACTTCACAATAGAGCAGATAGCATTAGCCACACAGTATGATGTTGATAAAATAAAGGAAATCATTCAGAAAAATTAGATTTGTTGTCATTTTTAGAAATCTTAATAAAAAGAGACCATCCTGCCATTTTTACATTCTGACGAGATAATCTCTTTTATTATAATAATACCTTACTTTTATATTCATCACAAAATTATAGCTGACACACTATTCTATTTATCCTCAAGATAATCATTCCCCCAATTACACATAGCATCAAGTATTGGCGAAAGTGTTTTCCCAAAATCAGTTAATGAGTATTCCGTCTTAGGTGGGACAACAGGATAAACTTTTCTATGCATCAATCCTGACAGACCATATGATGTTAGAAGCAACCGAGTTCGGTCTTGGCAGTGTATGGATATGTTATTTCAAACCTGATGTAATAAAAGAAGAATTTAATTTACCGGATAATCTTGAACCTGTAAATATTCTCGCAATTGGATATTCAGATGAAAAACCGGCTTCTTTAACGCGTCATGAAGAAACCCGTATGCCTTTATCTGATTTGATTTATTATTGCAAATAATAATATTATTGTAAATAATAATATTATTGAAGAACAATTCTTAGTTAAAAGTCCCCTGCTTTTATTACTCTACACAATAAAAGCAGTGGACTTCCATAATAGTGTTTTTTATGACAACAATTCAGCTATCTTTACATTTTTTCTACGCCAAGCATTACTTTCTCGCCATTTATATTCCACTCTTTGGTGAATCCAACAGCTCCGTCATACTTAGTTTCATTCGCAAGCACCTCTGACTTAATCTGCTCCTCGTTTTTCTTTACGATGTCAGCTATCTTGTCATTGTCCTGCATTGATACACAGATATGGTCCATTACCTCAAATCCTGCGTCTTTACGCATTGTCTGGATTTTACTGATAACCTCACGGACAAATCCCTCCTCGATAAGTTCAGGTGTGAGATTTGTGTCGAGTACGACTGTTATTCCGTGGTCTGTATCTGAAATGTAACCCTCCATCTGTGCCGCTTCGATGAGAAGATCATCTTTTTCAAGCACTTCCTCGTTTCCGTCAACCGTGATGGTAAGGTTTCCTTTTTCGTTAATCTCTGCCATTGCTTTCTGACCGTCAAGTCCTGCAAGGATTTCCTTTACATTGTTTATCTGTTTTCCAAATCTGCGGCCGAGTGTCTTAAGCTGTGGCTTGAAGCTGTATGTTGTAAGCTCGCTTACATCCTGTGTGAGTACGGCTTCTTTGACATTAAGCTCGTCCTTGATAATGTCCATATAGAACTCTGAAAGCTCTGCATCTGCTTTGATATACATTTTTCCGATTGGCTGACGATTCTTGATGTTTGCTGTATTACGGCAGGCACGACCGATTACTACGGCTTCAAGTACAGTCTCCATATCTTCTTCAAGTTTCTTGTCGATATGAGCCTCATTTACCTCAGGGAAGTCACAGAGATGTACGCTTTCAGGTGCATTTGCATCAAGAGTGCATACAAGGTTTCTGTAAATATCTTCTGTCATAAACGGAATCATAGGTGCTGCTGCCTTTGAGATTGTTACAAGTGCAGTATAGAGCGTCATGTAAGCATTTATTTTATCCTGCTCCATTCCCTTTGCCCAAAATCTTTCACGGCAGCGTCTTACATACCAGTTACTCATCTCATCAACAAAGTTCTGGAGTGCTTTTGCTGTCTCAGGAATACGATATGCTGCAAGGTTTTCATCAACTTCCTTAACAGTGCTGTTAAGTCTTGATAAGAGCCACTTATCCATTACCGAAAGTTTGTCATATTCAAGTGTATATTTTGTTGCATCAAACTCATCAATGTTTGCATAGAGTACAAAGAATGCATATGTGTTCCACAATGTACCCATGAATTTACGCTGTCCCTCCTGAACTGCCTTGCCGTGGAAACGGTTTGGAAGCCACGGAGCACTGTTTATATAGAAGTACCAGCGGATTGCGTCAGCACCGTATTTATCAAGTGCATCAAATGGATCTACCGCATTTCCTTTTGACTTACTCATCTTCTGCCCATTCTCGTCCTGAACATGACCGAGCACAATAACATTCTCATAAGGAGCTTTGTTAAACAAAAGTGTTGACTCTGCCATAAGTGAGTAAAACCATCCTCTTGTCTGGTCTACTGCTTCAGAGATAAACTGTGCAGGAAACTGAGCCTCAAATAAATCTTTATTTTCAAACGGATAATGATGCTGTGCAAATGGCATTGCTCCTGAATCAAACCAGCAGTCGATAACCTCAGGTACTCTCTTCATTGTCTTACCACAGTCAGGGCATTTAAATGTCACTGCATCAATATAAGGTCTGTGAAGTTCAACCTTTGCATCGTCAGGATTTCCACTGCGCTCTGCGAGTTCCGCACGGCTTCCGATAGATTCCTGGTGACCGCATCCCTCACACTCCCAGATATTGAGTGGTGTTCCCCAATAACGGTTACGGGAAATACCCCAGTCCTGAATATTTTCAAGCCAGTTTCCGAAACGGCCTTTTCCGATTGAATCAGGAATCCAGTTTACAGTGTTGTTGTTGCGTACAAGGTCATCTCTTACCTCTGTCATCTTGATGAACCATGACTCTCTTGCATAATAGATAAGCGGTGTATCGCATCTCCAGCAGTGAGGATAATCATGTTCAAACTTAGGTGCTGCAAAAAGCTGTTTCTTTGCATCAAGGTCTTTTAATACCTCAGGGTCAGCTTTCTTTACGAAAAGACCTGCAAACGGTGTCTCCTCTGTCATCTCACCTTTTCCGTTTACGAACTGTACAAATGGAAGGTCATAGTTGCGTCCTACATTTGCATCATCCTCACCAAATGCAGGTGCGATATGAACGATACCAGTACCGTCTGACATAGTTACATATGTGTCACAGGTAACGAAAAATCCCTTTTTGTGCTGCTTGTCTGCACACTCTTTTGCACAAGCGTAAAGCGGCTCATACTCTTTATGCTCAAGTTCTTTACCTGCAAATGTCTCAAGAACTTCGTATGCTTTTACACCGTTCTCCTCGTCAGCGAGCTTACCGAGTACATCGTCAAGAAGTGCCTGTGCCATATAATATGTGTAACCATCTGCTGCCTTTACCTTACAATATGTCTCATCAGGGTTTACACAGAGGGCAACATTTGATGGAAGTGTCCACGGTGTTGTTGTCCATGCAAGGAAATACGCATCTTCATCTTTAACCTTAAAACGGACTACTGCTGAACGCTCTTTTACAAGCTTGTAACCCTGTGCAACTTCCTGTGATGAAAGAGGTGTTCCACAACGAGGACAATAAGGAACTATCTTAAATCCTTTATATAAAAGTTTCTTGTTCCAGATTTCTTTTAATGCCCACCACTCTGACTCAATAAAGTTGTCATCGTATGTTACATATGGGTTATCCATATCAGCCCAGAAACCTACCGTACCTGAGAAATCTTCCCACATACCTTTATATTTCCAAACTGATTCTTTACATTTCTTGATGAATGGCTCCATACCATACTCTTCAATCTGCTCTTTGCCATCAAGACCAAGCATCTTTTCAACTTCAAGTTCTACCGGAAGACCATGTGTATCCCATCCTGCTTTACGCGGAACCATGTATCCTTTCATAGTCTTATATCTTGGAATCATATCTTTAATAACACGCGTAAGCACATGACCGATATGAGGTTTTCCGTTTGCTGTAGGAGGTCCGTCATAAAATGTATAAGTAGGGCATCCCTCTCTTGCTTTCATTGATTTTTCAAAAATCTGCTGGTTACGCCAGAATTTGCCGACATTTTTCTCTCTGTCAACGAAATTTAAGTCGGTTGAAACTTTTTCGTACATAATCATTTTCCTTTCTTAAATAAAGTCAAGTGGATATTTGCACTCCACTTTGCTGCTTTCCTTAATAATGTTAAAATAAAAAAGCTCCCATCCCCAAACAGGATGAAAGCGTAAACTATCATTAACCACCTATTCTGATGCACATTGTCTGTTCCAAATCCACTGCTGTTCATACATATAATGTAACAACAGCACAAATCCTATACAGACAGGATACATGACCCATATAACGGTAGGAACCGGCTCAGTGTACTCAAATATTTTCCACCTGCAACTCAGGAGTGATATTCCCATTTTGTCAGATACCCGGTTCGCACCATCCCGGACTCACTGTACTCTTTCCCAAAAAGGTACTGTCTCCGTCTCAGTCTTTAACATATGTGTTCATTTTATATTGCATCTTAAAAAAAGTCAAGTAGTTGTGTTCTCCACATATATTGCATCGCAAAAATGTCAGGCATTTATGTTATCTAATCACATTCAAATTTCTCATAAACTGATGTAAAGTCATTTTCAACGACCGTATGAGGTGCTATCGTAACACTTATATAATCTTTATCATTATTAAGGTCAATATCTTTACCATTGCTGATAAGTCTGACGATAGGGCGAAGCGGATTTGACGAGTTTGCCACAACTAGTGCTTTCTCGCCATTTGTCATGGTAACTTCTATTCCTTTTGCATAGACCGGAACAGCCTCAAGAAATGCCTCAACTGCCTTTCTGTCAAACAGCACATTACTTCCACCCATAAGATACTCTATCGCCTCTGACAAAGCATACGGCTTTTTGTATGGGCGTTTTGAAGTGAGTGCATCATAAACATCTGCAACATGAATTATCTTTGCATACGAAGGTATCTCATCACCTACAAGTCTGTCAGGATAACCCGTCCCGTCCTCATTTTCATGATGGTGGAGAACACCCTGTTTTGTCCTTGCCGGCATAAGCCAGTTCTGGTCAAGAATATCATACGAATATCTTGCGTGCTCCTGAACCAGTCTGTATTCTGCCATCGTAAGTCTCGCTGGCTTATTTATTATAGCAGGGTCTATCTTTGTCTTTCCAATGTCGTGCATAAGTGCCGCAAGACAAAGTTCATATAAGGATTCCTCGTCATAGGACAGATAAATGCCTATTATTGTTGATATAACAGCGACATTAACTGAATGTTTGTATGTATAGTTGTCATAAGTTCTAAGATCCTGGATGTCAATTGATATACTTTTATCTTTATCAAGAAGCTGACTGACAATATCTTTTGCTATTGTTTTAAGGTCGTCTATATTTCCGTCTTTTACCGCCTGTGCTCCTCTGTTTCTCAGTTCGACAGATATTACTTCTTCTATCTTTATTCCTCTCGATAATTCATCCTCAATATAAACTCCCTGATAACCTCTTATAGAAAGTCTTGTGATATACTCTTTTGTAAGTTTTGTATTAACTGAAAGAAGTATTCTGCCTTCATCATCAAATACCTCTTTTCCTAAAATCATTCCCGGTTTTGTTTTCTCAATGCTTATGTATCTCATTTATCTTTATCATTACCTTTCCTGAATAAAAAACTTACCATATATTTCCACAATACCAAAGGCTATTATATCCACTGTATTCCTTAAAATCAACCACTACTTCCAAATATTTTAATATTATTAAAAAAACAGTCATAATAATTTCACATTTTGCTGTCGAACACTGTCTGTTCATGGGATAAAAATACTTTTTAAGCATATCTACAGTCAAGCGGTTATTCGCATTCTTCTCTGCCGCTTGCGAATAACACTATCACAGCATATCAGAAGATGGCTAAACCCATACTTGATAGCGTTAAATTCCAAGTTTCTTTAAAAATTCCTGTGTTCTCTGGTTTTTAGGTGCATCTATCACCTCTTCAGGAGTTCCCTCCTCTACGATAACTCCTCCATCCATAAATACAACCCTGTCGGAAACCGCTTTTGCAAACTCTATCTCATGGGTGACAACTACCATTGTCATTTTTTCCTCAGCAAGACCTTTCATTACTCTTAAAATTCCCGCTGTTATCTCCGGGTCAAGTGCTGATGTTGGTTCATCAAAAAACAACATCTTAGGTTTTAATGCAAGTGCCCTTGCTATCGCAACTCTCTGCTGCTGTCCTCCGGAAAGTTCACACGGATATGCATTTTCCTTATCTTCAAGACCTACCTTTTTAAGAAGTTCCCTTGCTTCCTTAAACACTTCATCCTTTGCCCTTTTCTGATTGCATATCGGAGCATCTGTTATATTTTTAAGTACGGAATAATGCGGAAAAAGATTAAAATTCTGAAAAACAAGTCCGAAATTCTGCTGTGCTTCTCTTATAATCTTTTTTTCAGGATATATGGCAATGCCTGTCTGACTTTTTACCACTTCCTCCCCGCAGTAGGATATATCTCCGTCATCTGCCCTTTCAAGGAAAGTCGCACACCTGAGCAATGTTGATTTACCGGAACCTGACGGTCCGATTATTGATACAACTTCTCCCTCTTTCACACTTAAACTTATATCTTTTAAAACCGTTTTTTCATCAAATTTCTTTTTGATGTGATTCATTTCTAATATGTTCATATTTATCCAAACCTTTCACATATTTCTATCTGCTTACAACACTTAAACACCTGTCTTTAACCCATACAACAGCAGTTCTGCCATATTCCTAAACTCCCACCTGCAAACTGTTTCTTCTCTATCTGTAATAGTCAAATTTCTTCTCTATCAGTTCCATTGCATATGCCACGATAAAGTTAAATATATAATAGAACAGACCGGCTACAAAAAGCGGCATAACAGATGCCATACTTGACGACACCTGTTTTGCAACGGTAAACATCTCCGTATAAGCGATTGCAAATGCCAGTGAAGTATCTTTTACAAGCGTGATAACCTCATTTGTAACAGGCGGCATAATCCTCTTTACCATCTGTGGGAATATTATCTTAAAGAATGTCCCTGCCTTGCCATAACCGAGCACCTCTGCCGCTTCTCTCTGACCTACAGATATGCTCTGTATTCCCGAACGGTAAATCTCCGCAAAGTATGCTGCATAGTTAAGTGCAAATCCTATGATAACGGCATAAAAACGATACGAATACGGAAGTTTGATATTAAACAGATAATGCGGTCCGTAAAATACAACAAGAAGCTGAAGCATAAGTGGTGTACCACGCATTATTGATATGTAAATCTTCGCTATCCACTGTATTATCTTTATCCTTGACATTCTCATCGCCGTAAGCGGAAGTCCGAGCGGCATTGAAAATACCAGCGTGAGTAAAAATATAAGAAGTGTTGCACCCATACCCTCTGAAAGCCGTAATGCAATATTTATAAATCCTTTTTTCTTTGTATTTGAAGAACTCTCAGGTGCAGCCGTTTCATTCGCATTGTCTTTCTGCGGTGCAGGTGTAATCTTTGCTACCTTAGGAACTTTTCCACCGTCAATATATGTCTTATCGTCAAGACTGAGACAGGCACTGTCCTCAAGTTTCCATTTTTTAACTATAGTATCAAATGTTCCATCCTGAAGCATTTCAAGAAGTGTCACCTGAACTTTATCACGGAGTTTTGTATTCCCTTTCTTAAATCCGATACCATACTCCTCCGACGAAAGTCTTTCATCAAGCATCCTATACTTGTCCCCTGAAGCTTCAAGTTTGTACGATGCAACACCTATATCCATACACACCGCATCTACCATGCCACTTTCAAGATTCATAAATGCAGAATTGTAATCTCCGACTTCCGTTATCTCTTTCATTTCGCCGGCAAGCTTTTTATTCTCATCTGTCGCATCATCTCCCTTAAGAGCTGCAAGTGCTGAAGAGTCCGCCTGCACACATACAATCTTTCCTTTAAGGTCACTTAATTTCTTAATATCGGAATCTTTATTTACAATAACTATCTGTGAATTATCCACATACGGAGTTGTCCATGTGTATAATTTTTCCCTGCCATTCATGGTAAAACCATTCCATATGCAGTCAATATTTCCGACCTTTAACTCAGTATCTTTAGCATCCCAGTCAATCGGCTGTTTAACAAGCTCCCATCCATTTCTCTTTGCCACTTCTGCAGCAAGGTCAAGGTCGAATCCCACATAATCACCGTCATCACTGAGATAACCGTAAGGCGGAAAACTTGCGTCAAATCCCACAACAAATTTCTGCTTAGCGTCTGCTTTTATTCCCTGTCCGAAAATAAACATAACGGCTGCAAAAAACAACATAACCTTAACTATACTGCCGGTCTTAAAAAATCTCTTGTCCATCATTTCCATCCAATCTGTTTTTATTTTTGTTATTGCTAATCATTTGAAAAACTCCCGCTTTTGTCCGGTATCTTTTTCAATACACATTACGCATCTTTCATATCATAGCATAGTTTTAATGTTATGTGAATTTTTTTTCATTATTTATATCGCTATACAAGTAACAGTTCAGCCCAAAAAAGATAAGTCAATAATACATGAGCTTGCTCAATGTATTATTGACTTGTTTTTTGGGGCGGAATAGCCTTTCATTTATGAAATGAAGTAAACACAAGCTGCACACTAATGAATGAATTTTATAAAATTGCATCATCTAAAAAGCAGTCTTTCCACATATGTCCATTGCCTTATAAATGAACATATACCAGGATGACCGCTTTTTATCTCATCATTATAACAATCCTGTTTTTGTATCTCATCATCACAGCAATTCTGTTTTTATCCTATCGCACTCCTGATTTTTATTTAACCGTATATCTCCTTGTATTTTTCAAATCCTCCGTTAAGACTTACCACCGGATAACCGAGTTTTACAAGATCCCTGGTGGCAACTATACTCTGATTCCCCTTATCACAATAAAGAATAATAAGTCTGATACCCTTTTTATTAAAAATCTCCCTATCCTCATTTGTCACATAACTTCTTGATAAAATTCTTCTTATGTCCTTTTCCAGCAAATCTATATCAATCCAAACTGCCCCCGAAATGTGTTCGGCATCATAATCTTTTTTATCCCGCAAGTCAAAAATCAATACATCGCTCCTGCCAAGATACTCTTTAAGCTGCTTTGACGGAAGGATGCGGATAGAATTTTTAATATTATCGAAGTTCATAATTTTGTGTCTCCATCATATATTTTAAGTATAAATACTAAAGGGTCGGTCGCACGGGGCACTGTTTATACAATATGCAGATAATAAATCTGTCATTAACATCTTCATATCGTATAGATTATACTTATTGCGACAACCTCGTATAATTTATTTTATGAAAAAGCTCTTTCATATGTGTATGATTATAAAAATAAAAAATATACATTTTTCAGTCATTCTAACAATAGATTCTTTATGTTTAATATTAGAATATGTCTAAAAATAAGTGTAGCAATCTGTAAATACTATTGCAAATATGAATTTTTTGTAAAAAATATTGAATTTTTCTTCATATTTCATTAAAAAATTGTTGCTATTTTCCAAAGTTATGCTACAATAATGCTTGTAGTTTACTAACATGTATAGCTGTTTTAAATATTCCTGTGGAGAGGGTGTGCAGCTTTCAGCTTATACATTGTTTATTATTTGTTCCCACCTATTTATAAAGAGCCAGCCGTTTCGTTCGATAGAAACGGCTGGTCTTTTTCTTGTCATTTTTGATATACTATTCTTTAATTATTATTACTGGATAAGTGACAATGATTTCATCAAAAATATCCATCCCGTAAGCGTAACCGATGAAAATAATGTGGTACTTACCACTATACTTGCTGCAAGTGTGTCATCACCGTCCATATTTTTTGCCATTATGTATGATGTAGGTGTGCATGGTGAAGCAAGCATTATCACTATCGCAATGAGTTTCTGGTCACGGAAACCAAAATATGCTGCGACAGGCAGAAAAATACCTGCAAGAACGACAAGTTTTATAAGTGATGCCGCCATAGTCGGTTTAATCTTTGCAAGTGCTTTTCTGCCCTCAAATGTCGCACCAATTGAAATAAGTGCAAGCGGTGAAGCCATAACTGCGAGATTGTTTATCGTCTTATCAATCATTCTCGGAAAATTTATATTTAAAAATGATGCGGCAAGACCGAAGAAAATTCCTATTATTATAGGATTTTTAAGTATATTTATCAGTGCGTGTTTAATCCGGCTGTTATCTCCAAAATTTTCCTTATTGTTGCTTTCCAATGTCAAAATAATAACTGCAAATATATTGTAAAGCGGCACTGAACCGATTATCATAAGTGGTGCCATGCCCGATGTTCCATAGATATTCTGAATAAACGCTATGCCTAAAATAGCGGCACTGCTTCGGTATGCTCCCTGAACAAACGCACCTACCATGCTCTTATCTCTCATAAATTTCTTAGCAAGAAACCATACCACGAGGATTGAGGTAAGCGTCGCAATAAAACAGAAACCGACATATTTAAAATCAAAGTTCTTTCTTATATTTGTATCTGCAAGATCTTGAAATACAAGGCACGGCAGGCACGCCTTGAAAACAAATTTATTTGCCACACTTGCAAAATGCTCGTCTATAAGACCTATCCTTTTGAAAAAATGTCCGAGGACTATCACCGCAAAAACCGGAACCGTCGCATTCAGACTAAATAAAAAATTGTTCATTTTCTTAACCTCTTTCAATGATTTATTTATAGGATAGAAGTACGATAATAAAATGTCAATGGCTGTTATAAAAAATGCCACTCCCCCCGATATTATTAAATATTATCATTTCTAAGTGTTTCAATTACATTATCTTTTTTAATTTTACTCATTGTGTATATCATGCTTGCAAATACTACTATAAATATACTTATCACAACGACCACTATGCTCTGCACCGGAATGTAAAATCCTACATTAAATCCCTCGCTCATTACATTGCACATTGCATAAGTAGCAAGTACAGCAATTATCATACCAAATATAAGACCTTTTATTCCATAAAATACACATTCATAATTCATCATTTTATTCAGACTCTTTTTGGTCATTCCGACAGATTTCAGCATTGCAAATTCCTGTCTCCTTAAAAGAATGTTTGTGGAAATTGTATTAAATACATTTGCAATAACAATCAGTGATATAAGTATGATAAATCCATATGAAAAAACATTGACTATCATTACTATCGCATTACTTGTTTCCTTATCCTGTGTATAGTCAGCTATATAAGATATATAATTTCTTAACTCACCTGACATTTTTTTATTTATGAAAGTCGTAAGGTTTACTTTTGCTTCTGAATGTTTTTTTGCCTTAAAAGCAAATGTGTAATAATTATTTTTTACAACTCCCTTTGGCATATTTCTGATTTCTGAATATGGTTTCACTATCGTTAGGACATTATTATCACTTGCATCTCCAATACAAAGTGGAAGTTCCTTATTGCATCTGACTACACTTAAATCCTGTGACGCAAATGCCTCTTTTCCTGAATAAACCTTACTCTCCGCACTTTCTCCATCATCATCAGTAATCTCAAAATAATACTGGCTGAGTTTCTTATAACTATCCACATTACCAAGTTCATAACCTTTCTTTTCCTTTGCCTGATATATCTTTATAGCTGCATCTGATTTTATAATGTCATATGAATAATTCTTGTTTTCGTTTTCATTATAAATTGAAAGATGAGGCCATGCCAAAGCATTTGTGTTTTTTATATTGTTTTTCTTTATATACTCATTATATACATCATCTTCAAGATACCATATATGAGAATCTATCCTTATGATACCCTTTTTCTCATCAATCATTTCCGGATTCATCTTCTTAAGACCGTTAAGATACTCGCTGTCTACATCTTTTATATTTATTTCGGCAATTACATTATCATACATACTATAACCACCATCATCTATATTATCTACTCCCTTAAATCCCTTTAACGCATTTTCAACCGTCTTAAAACTTTTTTCAACCGCACTTTTTTCAACTTCCATTGACAAATCCGCCACCGTATTACTGCCATAAAGCTCCAAAGACTTTGACATATACGAGGTGAAACTGTTCACCGCCACAAAAAGTGCTGTGCTTATGGCAATAGAAATCACCGTCACCCTCTGCTTTCGCTTATTTCTCTTAAAGTTTTTGTCGGCAAGCTTCCCTTCAAAACCAAACAATCTCCCTAAAAGAGGATTTACTTTTACATTTCTTCTCTTAAGTCCCATACTTTCATTCTGTTTAAGAGCCTGTAATACCGTTAGTCTGACGGCTTTTACTGCCGGTATAAGTGCCGATACCAATACTGTGATAACCGTTACTGCTACGGCTGTAAGTACCCCCTCTGCAGATATATGCATTGTAAGTGAAATTCCAGAAGTTCCCGAATCTGTAAACATCATCGCAAACTGATTTCCCAGAAGATTTAATGTAATACCTATTCCTATTATGCCGCATATTATGCCAATCGGAATCCCTATTATACAAAGTATGCCCGCCTCAAAAAATACACTTCTTAATATCTGTTTTCTTGTCGCACCTGCTGATTTGAGAAGCCCAAACTGTTTTGTTCTCTCACTTATGGAAATTGAAAATGCATTATGGATAAGTGACACTGACGCAACCATTATTATTGCCATAAGTATGCCTGCCATAGCATATAAAAGTCTGTTGTATGTGTGGTTTGACGACTCTCCGTAAAATTTCAAAAGAGAACTGTGCATATAACCGGTTACCCCATCTTCTTCAGAACCTGCATCTGCTCTTTTTGCCTTTTCAAGTTTTTTCATAAGTGTATCAAATACCATCTCCACTTTTGAAACATTTTTGCATTTAAAATACATCGTATAAGATTTTGGTGATATAAGACCGCTTTTTGTATATATCTGCATATCATTAGATGTATCACCGTCACTTGTAACCACTTCAGAAAAACCTGATATTTCAAACTCCCTGTCTTTACCGTCAACCTTTAATTTTATTTTATCCCCTATCTTACTGTTTGCAAAATAGACACTCCTTGCCATATTAGTCATGATTATCTGAGAATTATCCTTTGGCATATGTCCGCTTTTAAGCTTCACAGTAAGCATTGCTCTGAAATTGTCGTCTATTCCTGAAAATGAAATATCTTTTGACTTTCCCTGGTTCTCGTATATCTCTACATAACTTTTCTCGCTTATGCCTGTGTCTTTGTCACATATTTCCTCTTTTGACTTTTTATCAATATTGTATATCTGCCCCTGCCACTCACCCGACTGCTCTACTACAATATCAAGCATATAATTCTGTAAACTCGTTATTATACTTGTTATTGAAACAAACATTGTAGTTGCAAGAATAATGCCAAGTATCGTGACAAATGTACGCACCTTATTTTTGCAAAGCGTTCTGAGAGTAAATCTGTTTATGATATTCATTATCTGTTCACCTCATCCCTCGTGATGTGTCCGTCCTCTATTGCAATTATCCTGTCAGCCTGAAGTGCTATGTTCTCATCATGTGTTATCATTATAAGAGTCTGATTATATTTCTTATTTGACTTCTTTAAAAGTTCCATTATCTCCTGACTGTTCTTGCTGTCAAGGTTTCCCGTCGGCTCATCGGCAAGCACAACTGACGGTGAATTCATAAGTGCCCTGCCTATTGAAACTCTCTGCTGCTGCCCTCCTGAAAGCTGGTTAGGAAGATGCTTCTCCCTGCCGTGAAGTCCCAAAAGAGCAACCATCTCCCGTAAACGCTCCCTGTTTACTTTTCTACCGTCAAGCTGAACCGGAAGTGTTATATTCTCAACAACATCAAGCACCGGAATAAGATTGTAAAACTGATACACAAGACCGACCTGTCTTCTCCTAAAAATAGCAAGCTGTTCCTCATTTTGTTTAAAAACATCCTTACCATCCATAAAAACTTTTCCCGATGACGGTTCATCAACAGCACCTAATATATGAAGCAATGTTGATTTTCCCGAACCTGACGGTCCTATGATAGCAACAAACTCGCCCTTTTCTACTGAGAATGAAACACCATCAAGTGCTCTTACTTCATTCTCCCCCTTTCCATAAACTTTTGTGAGATTTTCTACTCTTAAAATTTCCACTCTATTTCCTCCATTCTAAAAACTATGTACCTGTTTTTGTCCCTCGCTTCATGATATCATGAACGCATTTGCGTTCATATTAGAAGTTGCTTCGCAACTTCATAGTGTGCAAATTACATGCACAAATTTATGATATCATGAGTCCCAAAGGACTCATATTGAAAGTTGCTTCGCAACTTTACTATGTGCAAAATGCATGCACAAATTTATGATAACAATTTAACATATATAAATTACAACAGGGTGACTTTTAAATGACAAAATTGTCACTTTAGGAATAAATAACAGAGCGGATTGCGACTATTCGCTTAATATGAAAAAAGAAATAGCATCCTCCGACCAAAGTGAATGCTATTTCTATAGTTTCTACTGAGGGCAAATCGGATATCACATCCGATTTGCTTTCTGAGTAAATTATACATCAGGGTACTTGAACTTTCAAGTACCCTTTTTAATTTTTCACACTATTGCCTTATAAAACCTTATATCAAATGAAGTCCCCTGCCCTACCTCGCTCGTAACCTTTATCGTTCCGTTAAACTGCATTATAATACTTCTTGACAGTGCAAGTCCGATGCCTACACTTTCACTTTTATATTCCATTTCAGAACTTACGCTTAAATTTCCGTTATCCTCATAAACCGCTCCGCTGTTCTTAGGTTTATCCGGCTTATTCTTACTTTTTCCTTTATAAAATCTCTCAAATATATGTGGCATATCCTCTTTTGCAATACCCGTTCCATTGTCACTTATGACTATCCTGCTATATAACGCATTTTCCTCACAGCTTACCAAAATCTTTCCTCCCTCAAAACTATGCTCCATACAGTTTTTCAATATGTTTCCCAAAGCCTCAACAAGCCATTCTCTATCGGCTGTCACTTTTGAGTTTTTCTGATATGAACGCTTAAAGCTTACACCTCTTATATCAAGCGGTATCTCTATAAGTGAATATGCCTCATCAATAACTCTGCTCATTTCAATATCTTCAATATCAAAATCGACCATGCCTGCATCAAGCCTTGATATTCTAAGCAAAGCTGTTATCTGCCATTTTATCTTTTCGGCAAGTGTCATTAACTCCCTTACAAGAGCAATTCTTCGCTCGTATGTAATATCTTCCTCACGAAGAAAATTTAAGATAAGATTTATCGAAGTGAGCGGCGTCTTTATCTGGTGTGAAATATCCGCTATCGAGTCTGCAAGAAATATTTTATCATTCTGAAGCCTTTCGGTCTGTTCCCTGAGTTTTATCACAAGTTTTTCCACCTCATCGGAAAGTACAGAAAGCTCTCCCTCTCTATACTGCTCAAATGACAGATGTTCATCCCCATGCAATATCGCATCTATTTTATCACTTATGCCCGCAAGTCTGTCATATCTTCTTTTGGTAGTAAACACATTTACACCAAACTGTATAAAGCCTGCCACACATACTACCGCTGCCACTTTTGTATTCTGCTTTGACAAAATGTATGTGACAATAGCCGCTGCTGCCACAATAAGCAGATTTATAAATCCCCACTTTTTAACCTCACCATTTCTCCAAAAATTCATTTTATCCCTCATTTCTACTTCTTCTACAATTAAACTTTTGCGAAACTCTTGTAAGCTATAATTAAATTGTGCAAATATAATAAATAGTGAGTTTCGCAATCATCTATTGTTACAGACACCTGTATCCCATACCTCTGACTGTCTTTATTATCTCTGGTCTCTGAGGGTCATTCTCAATCTTTTCCCTGAGCCTTTTTATATAAACAGTCAGCGTATTATCATTCACAAACTCTCCTGACGCATCCCATATCTCCTCTAACAGTTTATTTCTCGACAATACATTTCCCTTATTTGCGGCAAAAATCAGAAGAAGTCTGTATTCTAAAGCAGAAAGAAAAATCTCCTCGCCGCTTTTTGTAACCTTGCCGCCCGTCGTGTCAATCTTCACATCCGCAAGTTCTACAAAATTTGAGATGCGTCCGCTTCTTCTAAGAACACTTTTTATCCTTGATACAAGTTCTCTCGGTCTGAACGGCTTTCCGATATAATCATCAGCTCCCATATCAAGCCCCATAACGACACTGTACTCATCACCCGAAGCAGTCAGAAAGATAACCGGAATATCCGTGTTCTGCTTAATCGCCGTACACACAGCAAAACCATTGCCATCCTCCAGCGAAACATCAAGAAGCACAATGTCAACATCCTGCATATGCTCATCAACATATAAAAGTGCATCTTTCTGCCCCGTTACACTGTTTACTACAAAGCCCTCGTTATTTAAAAACTCTGTCAAATTTTTTATAATTTCTTTGTCATCCTCGACTAAAAGGATGTTGTATAACAGATTACCCATAATTTCCTCCTTACACCACCAAATTCGTAATCCACACGCCTTTTTTCACAAGAATATATCCAAGCACAACCTTTATTATATCCGCACTCTGCACTATTATATAAATCGTAAGTATCGGAAGTGCTGTAAATTTACACAGCACAAACGCAAGCGACACGGACACTACCCATGTAAAAATACTGTCAAACAAAAATGTGATTACCGTTTTTCCACCTGAGCGAAGCGTAAAGTATAACACATTCAAAAATCCCTGCAGCGGGAAGAATGAAGCAGTTATTATGATAAACCACTGTCCCAAATGCCTTACCTCGTCTGAGGTATCGTAAAGCTTTGGAAAAAATCCTGAGCCGGCAATCAGTATAGCAGTGAGGAACACGCATATTCCTGCGGTGAACCACATAAGTTTATTTGATGCCTTTTTTGCTTTCTCAAATTTTGATGCTCCAAGATACTGTCCTGATATAATTCCTACCGCATTTCCCATTGCAATAAAAACAACATTCAAAAGATTACATATGGCATTTGATATGTTCATCCCCGCTATAACTTGCAACCCTTTAATTGAGTAACACTGCGTCATCGCTGCTATACCTCCCGACCAGAAAAACTCATTTAAAAATATAGGAAGCCCCTTTATTATGATTACCTTTACTTCACCTATTGAAATCTTAAGTGTCCTATATACGCCTCGTAAAAATTCGTATTTTTTTATGCTTAAATGTGTCCAGATAACGACAACAAACATCTCAACAAATCTTGCAAGTACAGTCGCTATCGCCGCACCCTCTACGCCAAGTCTCGGAAATCCAAACTTTCCATATATAAGAAGATAATTAAACACTATATCAATAACAACCGATGCTATACCTCCGACCATTGGTTTTATGCTTTCGCCCATCTCCCTTAAACTTCCCGCATAAATCTGTGTAAATGCAAACGGAACAAGACCGATAAGCATTATATGAAGATAATCAAGTCCCAAATCAAGCGTCTGAGCCGAATTTATCCCGCCGTCACTGCCGTGCAGATACAAACCTATCATTTTGTCTCCTGCAAAAATAAAAGCAGCAAGTCCACAGAGCGTAATAACCGCTGTTATCCAGATTTTCAATCTGAATACATTCTGATACCCCTTTTTATTGCCCTGCCCGAAATACTGCGCTCCATATATTCCGGGACCTGACAAGCCACCAAATATCGCCAGAAAGAATACAAAGACAAGCTGACCTACAATAGATACCGCTGTCATACTCTCAGTACCCAGACTTCCAACCATAAGGTTATCGACAAGACCAACCGCATTTGTGATACCGTTTTGTATCATCATTGGGACAGCAAGTGTCATAGCCTTTTTATAAACTGAATTTCCTTTACTTTTTGTTCTTACCTCACTTTTGTTCATTTGTATAAGCTCCTTAAAAATCACATATAATAAATCTTTTTGTGCTATAAAAGACGAGAGGAAAATCCTCTCGTCTTTATTCTTCATATACCTATTCTACTCATCTTTCCTAAAAAATACAAGCATTATTTAATTTTTCCTTAAGATTATATTATTTATGATTTAATCTGCAACATTTTACTTTTTTTCCTGTTATTATATGTGTGGGAACAAACTTATATATGCAGAAAAGGTCTGTTGTCCGCAAAGCAGACCTTTTCTGCAAACAAAAGGAGGTAGAATACCATGAAAAAAAATAATTTATTAAAAAAACTAACCGCTAATGCCATAGCAGTTACAATTATCATATCGACTGCATTTTCAAATATAAACCCTATATACACTGAAGCAGCAAATAAAAAGCCTTTTGTAGATGTCAATGATTATGGAATTTTGACATCATGCAATACCAAAGGAACTTTTCACATTTCCAAAAATATAAGTGCCATCTCTGCGAATGCATTTGACGATGCTCATATAACCGAGTTTACGGTTGACAATGACAATCCGTTATTCAAGACTGTAGACGGTGTATTATTTACCAAAGACGGCAAAAGACTTATAAGATTTCCTCAGGAAAAATCCGGAACATACACAATTCCTGCCGGTGTTAAGACCATTTCCCAGTACGCTTTTAAAAAATCCCGCAAACTGACAGAAATAGTCATTCCTGACTCTGTATCCAACATAGGAGAAGGTGCTTTTTACGGATGCCGTTCCCTCACAAACATCACACTTCCTAAAAAAGTCACAAAAATCCATCCATATACATTTTATAACTGCCTGTCATTAAAAAACATAAAACTAAACTCAAGCATTAAAAGACTCGGCTATAAAGCTTTCAAAAAATGTAAGAGCCTTGAGTCATTGACAATTCCAAAAAACATTACCAAAATAGAATCTGAAACTTTTAAGGAATGTGAAAATCTGAAAAAGGTCGTTCTTCCGTCAACACTTGAAACGATAGCATACAAAGCTTTCAGTAATTGTAACAGCTTAAACACTCTAAAACTGCCAAATGGACTTGAATTAATCGATGACTATGCCTTTTATGCCTGCAATAGCCTAAAATCAATAAAACTGCCCGACAATATTGACAAAATATATGATCATACCTTTGCTGATTGTAAAAATCTCAGTTCCGTTTACATGGGAAAAAACACCACTATAATAGGATACATGGCATTTTCTGGCTGCACATCATTAAAAAACATCACAATTCCCGCCAATGTTGAAAGTATTTCAAACACTGCTTTTGATAATTCCATTGAAACATTTAAGGTATCGTCTGACAGCACAAAATTCTCTGCATCCGACGGAATTTTATACAATAAAAATAAAACCACAATCAAAAAATTTCCTTGTCTCAAGTCAGGAAATTATAAAATGCCAAACACTGTGAAAAAAATTGCAAGCAATGCTTTCACAAACTCTGAATCATTGAAAAATATTACCTTTTCAGATAATATTGCTATTTTATATCTGGATGATTTTAGAAATTCAGGAATAAATACAATGCATCTTCCTGCAAAGCTTGAATATGTCGCCGGAAATTCATCATACTTGAAAAAACTTACAACCATAACCATTCCTGAAACAAACAAACGCTTTTTTACATATGACGATGTATTATATTGCTATTATGATGTTCAAAATTATGTATCTTCAAATGCAAATTCAAACTGGAACAGTGCAGCAAATGCGGCAAATTGCAGTATGCTGATATATCCTACGGCAAAAACCGGAACAGTAACACTTTTAGAACAGACATACTCCACAAATATTCCATCAGAAAACAGGGCATCTTATTTTAAGACAACATCTGTCACAACCGGAACAGCCTTTTATGCTTCTGATGGCGGCACACTCACTGATTCTAAGAAGACAATAATTTATGAAATTCCCGGCAAAATAAAGAAAATATCACTCGGCAGTAAGATGAAATATATCGACACTATTTACAACAACAAAAAATTTCTTACTGATATTAAGAGTTACAGCGTTTCTTCACTCAATAAATATTACACAGCCAAAAATGGTGTTTTGTATAACAAGCACCTCACAAAACTGCTTGATTATCCTTCACAGAGAACAGGCAGCTATGCATTTCCAGGCACCGTAATATCTATAAATCAGACAGCTTTTAAAAATGCCGTCAAACTTAAAGAATTAAAAATAAGTAAGAACATTGAAAATAATAAAACACTTTCACTTATAAACTGTAATTCTCTTTCAAAAATAACAATACCTGAGGGATCTGACTTAAGAAAATTAACTTTATATTTAAACGAAAAGGTCACACCAAAACTTATCTCAATACCAACATCACTCATCTCATTTAAAATGCATGGTATATCAGATAAAATGGGTGAAGTAACATCAATACAGGGATTTACAAACACCTGTGCCGACAAAGCTGCAAAAACATATAAGCTAAAATTTATAAGCAAAGGTGTTGTTCCTAAAAAGGTAAGAAAAGTCAAAGTCAAAGCTTATATAAATGAAAGATATGTCAAGATAAGCTGGGCTAAAGCATCCAATGTGAGTGGCTACGAAATATACTCTGATGACAACGATACCAGATATATCAAAAACAATAAAACAACAAGTACAAACATATATATAGGAAAAAACGGCTCAATCATACTGTATATAAGGGCATACAATATTGTAAACGGCAGGAAATTATATTCAAAAGCAAAGAAGCTGGATATATATCTGAATTAACAATAAAACTTTAACATTACAAATAGATGCACATTACTAAAAATGTATGTTGTAAAAAAGGCACACTGTAAAAAAATATACATTGCAAAAAATGTATGCTAAAAAGGAAAGGCATATTACAAAAAGAGATACTGCACTGTAATCAACAACAACTACTGTGCAGCATCTCTTTTATTTATACTCAGAAATATACTTTTTCGTTCTTAGCCAGGCAGATATACGCAATACGCTCTGCGGCTTGCTCATAACATTAAATCTACCGTTTAATTCAATTTCATAACTATCCGTTCAAAGGCATAAAAAAAAGCGGGTGATGGGAATCGAACCCACGTATCCAGCTTGGAAGGCTGGTGTTCTACCATTGAACTACACCCGCGTCAAAGACAAGAACTATTATAACACATTGTTTGAAAAATGCAAGAGGAAATTTGATTTTTTTTAAATTTTTTGTAACCAAATTTGTGTTAAAATAAATTTCAGAGAAAAACAAGCACATCCAATTATGATAACATACCATAAAAATGGATATTTAAAAAGAGCATGACAAATACTATATTTGGTGAATTGCAAAACTAATCATATGTTGTGTTAATTTCATAAACACATAAATTGATATAAGAAATGAGGAATATTATGGAACAGGCAAACAAATATATCAAAAATATAATAAACACCCAGCGTACTTTTTTTAACAGCAACAAAACAAAAGACATTACATTCAGAAAAAAAATGCTTTGCAAACTTAAAAAAGCAATAAAACATAATGAAAAGAAAATACTTAGAGCACTTTATCACGACCTCGGAAAGTCAAAGGCTGAGTCCTATATGTCAGAAATCGCAATGGTCTACCATGAAATAGATACCGCACTTTCCCACATCGATAAATGGAGCAGACCAATGCACGCAGCGGGTACCTTAAGTACATTCCCTGCAAAAAACTATATTTACAGCGAGCCATACGGTATAGTCCTTATCCTCGCACCGTGGAACTACCCTGTCAATCTGTCACTCTGCCCTCTGGTCGGTGCGATTGCAGCAGGAAACTGTGCCATTTTAAAATGCTCAAAAAGCAGTCTTATGACCTCAGATTTAATTCAGGATATTATTAACAGTACATTCAACAATAGTTATATATACTGCACGGACGCAGATATAGATTACGATGCGGTTCTTAATCAGAAATATGACTATATCTTTTTCACCGGAAGTCCTGCTGTGGGCAAACAAATAATGAAACAGGCAAGTGAAAATCTCACTCCGATTTCACTTGAACTCGGTGGAAAAAGCCCTTGTATAATAGACGAAACTGCTGACCTTAAACTTGCTGCCAAACGAATAGCATGGGGCAAATTTTTAAATGCAGGACAAACCTGCATCTCCATAGATTATGTACTCATACATGAAAAAGTTAAAAATACATTTATAAAAGAACTTTTCAGAGAGATAAAACACCGTTACAAAAACGCTGCATTTAACAGCTCTTATCCAAAAATAATAAACAGACACCATTATAACCGCCTGAAAAAACTGCTTGCATCAGAGACAAAAGTCATAGGCGGCATCTGCAATGACACTGAACGAAAAATCTCTCCGGCAATTTTACCTGACACAGACTTTGACAAACCGGTAATGCAGGAAGAAATCTTCGGACCACTTCTGCCGATAATAAGCTATCGCAGTTTAGACAAAGCGATACAAACCCTGAAAATAAAAGAAAAACCTCTCGCCTGCTATGTATTTACAAAGAAAAAAGCCACCGCCAATAAGATAATACACGAAATATCTTATGGCGGAGGCTGTATAAATGATGTTGTCATACACATCTCAAACCACAATCTCCCATTTGGCGGAGTAGGAAACAGCGGTATCGGCGGCTATCATGGAAAATATAGTTTTGAAACATTCAGCCATAGAAAGAGTATTGTCAAAAGCAGCGGTAAATTTGACATACCACTCAGATATGCACCTTACGGAACACTTAAATACCACCTTTTGAAAAGATTTTTGTAAAATACAGCCACTTTATTATGTGAATTTACAAAGCAATAGAATTTTATAAGCACTTCCCTGTCATTACTATGACAGGTGGTGCACTTGTTCTTATATCACCACACTCTCATTATTCCTTACTGCCTCATTCACAACCACATCAACCTCATCTTTGTCATCATCAACAAGATATATCTTATGTAAAAACAGATTTACACTCTCGCCCTCCTCAATAAGTTCCTGACCTATAGGTCTGTTTGCGATTACAATCTCGTTGTGAACTCTTATCCTAAGTTCAAGTCCATTTCCACGGAATGAAACCCCCTCTACTACTCCTTCCTCTGTCGTGACAGGATACGGATTAAATTCATTCTTCTTTCTGACCGTAATAAATTCAGGTCTTATAACAGCTGTTTTTCCGTCTGAAGCACTATGAAAACCATTAAATGAAACATAATCTTTTATCAAAACAGGTTCACCCAAAAACTGAGCCATGAACGGAGTTTTAGGATTGCCGTAAACCTCCACCGGTGTCCCTACCTGCTCTATTCTTCCCTTATTTGTCACAATAATCTGGTCTGCCACCTCTATTGCTTCATCCTGGTCATGCGTTACAAAAATACTTGTTATCCCTACCCTGTTTATGAGTTCCCTAAGCCATGACCTTAATTCCTTGCGGACTTTTGCATCAATAGCCGCAAATGGTTCGTCAAGCAGAAGAAGATGCGGCTGCGTTGCAAGTGCCCTCGCAAATGCGACACGCTGTCTCTGACCTCCTGAAAGCTGTGTCGGGTATCTCTTTTCAAATCCTCTCAAACCGACAAGTTCAATAAGTTCATATACACGCTCTTTTATCTCTGCCCTGCTTTTTTTCTGTATTTTAAGACCAAATGCTATATTGTCATACACAGTTTTATACCTAAATAAAGCATAATTCTGAAATACAAAACCGATTTCTCTCTTACTTGCCGGAATATTATTTACCTGTTTTCCATCAATATAAATCTCTCCTGAATCCGCATTTTCAAGACCTGCCAGAATTCTTAAAATCGTTGTCTTTCCACTCCCACTCGGTCCTAAAAGACCTATAAGTTTTCCCTTCTCAACTGAAAAACTAACATCATCAGATGCCTTATAATCGTTAAATGTCTTATTTATATGCTTAAGCTCGACATACGCTTTCTTATTGTCCTGCATACTTATACCTCACTTCTTTCATACTACTGACTATTTAGAAATTTGTGAAACTATCATTATCTATTATTAAATTGTGCAATTAACACAGCCTACAATGAGTTTAGCAGCCACCTATTCCATACTTTTTTCAAAAATGTTCTTTAAAACGAGAATTACAAGTGCCATCACCACAAGGATAGCCGACATTGCAAACGCTCCCGTAAAGTCAAATGCCTGATACAAAAGTTCTATGTAAAGCGGCATTGTATTTGTAATCCCCCTCAAATGTCCTGACAACACGGAAACTGCTCCAAATTCTCCCATTGCTCTTGCCGAGCAGAGTACAACTCCATATAAAAACGCCCATCTGATATGTGGAAATGTTATCTGGGTAAAAATCTGAAATCCGTTTGCTCCCATAAGTGCGGCGGCTTCCTCCTCGTCTGTCCCCTTAACCGTCAAAACAGGTATGATTTCTCTTGATATAAAAGGAAATGTGACAAATATTGTCGCAAGGACTATTCCGGGAACTGCAAATATTATCTGAATACCCCATTTTTCAAGGAAAGGATATATCGCACTCTGCCTGCCAAATGTAAGTACAAATATAAGACCGGCGATTATTGGAGAAATAGTAAGCGGCAGATCTATTAAAGTCGATATAAGTTTTTTGCCACGAAACTTAAAGCGTGTTATAAGCCATGCCGCAAAAATTCCAAACACTGAATTTATGATAACTGTTATCACAGTAACCTTTACGGTAAGGAAAATTGATTTAACTGCATATTCATCCGTAACCGATGAAACAAAAACTTTCCACCCCTCCCTCAATGCTGTATAAATGACATACACCAGCGGAAGTACAAGCATTACAATTAAAAATACGATGCTGACTCCAATCAGAAGCCATTTAACAAAACCTTTATTATTTCTTATCTCCAATATCTTCACCTCCATGAAAATCAAATCCCTGATACATTGAACATAAATTTATTATTTGTTCGCTGTACTAATCAATTCCACTTACGATTTTTGATGTATGACTTTGTATCAATGCGTTTATAAAAAGAATTATAAATGATATAAACAGCATGACAAGTGCGATAGATGTTGCACTCGCATAGTCAAACTCCTGAAGTTTAGCCATTATCATAAGCGGTGCTATCTCTGTTTTGTATGGAGTATTTCCGGCAATAAAAACAACACTTCCATACTCACCTATACATCTTGCAAAAGCCATTGTAAAACCTGCTATAAGTGCAGGGCGTATTTCAGGAAATATCACACTAAAAAAGATACGGGTACGGGAAGCACCAAACATTGCTGCCGCCTCCTCATACTCCTTTTCCACCTTTTCAAGCACCGGCTGAACACTTCTTACCACAAATGGAATTCCTATAAAAACAAGAGCCACAGTAATTCCAATCCGTGTATATGCAATTTTAACTCCGATTTTTGAAAAAATCTGTCCTACCCAGCCCTCAGGTATTGTAAGATGCGTAAGTGCAATACCCGCAACGGCTGTAGGCAATGCAAAAGGCATCTCGATAATTCCATCCATAATCTTTTTGCCAGGAAAATCATACCTCACAAGAACCCATGCGATAATCATTCCCATCACAGCATTTATCAATGATGCAGTCAGTGCCGTCAAAATGCTCACCTTATAACTCGCCAGAACTCTCGGTCTTGTCACTGTCACCATAAAATCATGCGGTGACAGTTTAAGTGAAAAGAATACAAGCGAGCATAACGGAATAATAACAATAAGTCCAAGTATTGCCATAACAATTCCAAAAGATAACCCGAAACCGGGAATCACACTTCTCTTACGCTTCATATCAAACTCCATTTCTAAACAACTTAATGTTAAAATGTCATGCTAATTAATTTATTACTACTCATATAGCATTTTGAAAAATAACATTTATTTGCAGTCTTTTTCTAAAATCCTATTTTTCCTCATAAATTGAGTCGAAAACTCCGCCATCAGAAAAATGTTTCTTAGTTGCTTCACTCCATCCTCCAAAATACCCGATATTAGTCAGGTCAACATCCGTGATTATCCATTTATTATCCTTTGGAAGTTTATCAATGGTATTGCCACTGCCCTTATAACTGTACTCTTTCAAAATCTTTTCATTTGAAGGACGGTAGTACCACTGTGCTTCTAACTTCTGAGCCTCATCAGAATACAGATATTTCAGATATTCCTCAGACACCTTTCTTGTTCCTCTCTGGTCTACAACCTTATCAACAACTGCAACTGTCGGCTGGCACAAGATTGAAACAGACGGAACGACAATCTCATATTCTCCCGGATGCTCATCCAATGAAAGAAATGCTTCATTTTCCCATGCAAGCAAAACATCGCCCTGCTTATTCTCAACAAAAGAAGTCGTTGCACCCCTCGCACCTGAGTCGAGAACAAGTACATTCTTATAAAGCTTCTTCATGCTCTCTTTAATCTCGTCCTCACTCTGTCCCTGCTTTTCAAAATAATACCATGCGGCAAGGTAATTCCATCTTGCACCACCGGAAGTTTTAGGATTTGGTGTAATAACCCCCACATCATTTCTAAGTAAATCACTCCAGTCTAAAATCTTTTTAGGATTTCCCTTTCTGACAAGAAATACAATGGACGATGTGTACGGCGAGCTGTCACGCTCGAACTCATTTACATAACCAGCATCAATAAGTCCCGCATCCTTTATTGCATCAACATCACCTTCAAGTGCAAGCGTTACCACATCCGCCTGAAGTCCGTTTGCAACCTCCAAAGCCTGCTTGCCTGAACCTCCATGTGACTGAATTATTGAAACATCCTGCCCAGCCTTTTCCTTCCAATGCTTTTGAAAGATTTTATTATATTCCGCATAGAGCTCTCTTGTCGGATCATAAGAAACATTTGTTATCTCAACTTTTTTAGAAGAAGCATCACTCTTTTTGCCATCTGTTCCTGCACTTGAACCGCAGCCTGTAAGACTTCCTAATGTCAATGCTGCTACCGTAAATAATGTAATAATCTTTTTCACTCTCATAATCTGCCTCTCTTTCCCCGCCCGCATTTTTTAATTGGTATAAATCGCTAAAGCGGTTTGTTTTTTTCTGATGTTGAAATAATATTCGCAAATGGAGTCAAAAACAATCAGAATATGTGAAATCGTTTGCAGATTTGGTGCATGGCAATCAAAAATTTCTTTTAAACCGGCTTTTTTTGTCAGAATATCCGACTTATATAAACACGAATGACAGAATGTTGTGAAATCGTTTGCAGATAAGAAAAATAGGATGTTTCCGAAACAGACAGAACATTTCTTTTGTTAAAAATAAGCTACTTTATGAAAAAAAAGTCAATTATAAGAAAATATACAGAGAAATTTTTGTAATATTGATGACCAGATGTTATACTCTAATTATTATGATTATCTGTGATAAAGATAAACTTGACGGAAAACGCTGCAATGCTGCTCCTGACTTTGTTATTGAAATTGTTTCACCCGGAAATCCTGCTGATGATTATATCCGTAAACTATATTATTATAAAAATACAAACTATTTTGCATAATAAATAATATATTTAATATTTTCAAATACAACGGATAACTGATACATTGAACAAGCCTGCAATTTCAACAGTACATTCATGCTCAATGTATCAAAGATTTAATTTTCGTTATACCGGCCTTATAATTATTCATCCATATAAAAACTCATCACCATACCGCTATTCCGATTAAATAAATAAGCATTTCCATGATTATCTTTATATGCACTTAAACACCCTGAACTGTCGTATCGCTCAGGCAATTTTCCCTCAGTAATCATAACCGCCTTACTGCTTTTCTTATTATTTTTACTATTCTTATTATCTGTATATATTACATCCGAGTTTAAAAAGACTTTTGCAAATTCAACAATTTTATTAATCTCAGTATTCTTATCTGTATTTTTCGCATTTCTAACTGTACTTTGATTTAACATACTTTCCAAAGTTCCATCACCATTAAAATATAAGTCCAGATAGAGATTATCAG
The DNA here is from genome assembly GCF_003477845.1 of Clostridium sp. AF34-13. Classification (NCBI taxonomy): domain Bacteria; kingdom Bacillati; phylum Bacillota; class Clostridia; order Eubacteriales; family Clostridiaceae; genus Clostridium; species Clostridium sp. AF34-13. Next base: position 8,308 of record NZ_QUEB01000017.1, on the reverse strand, counting down.
CCTTGTTTTTATTGGTAATGCTGCACGATATATCCCCCTGTTTAAACTCAGCCAGATACATTTTTCCATGCCACATCATTTCCTGATACACTTCTTTAGGAAAAACCTGTCTGACTTTCTTTAATATAGAAACAGCAAGTGGATTGCCGCTTTTATTTATCTTATCTATAGAATAAATATTTTTTGTAATTGGCACTATATCATCACTATCCATGTCTGTTTCATCAGCGGTTGAATTATCTTTAATATTATTAATAGCTTTCTCATTATTAGAAGTGTCTGCGGCTTTAATGTTACTATCTATTTTGTCACCGTATGTCATTTTATTATTATCTGGACCAATCTTTTTCTCAGCAATAATTTTATCTGGCTTATTGGCATCAGTCTTTACCGCAGCTTTTGTCAGACAGGAAACACCCACAATCACAACAGCTATCGCAGCTACAACACTAACCCATTTTTTCTTTGCATTAAATTTCATAATATTTTTCACTCTCTTTCTTATGTCTGACTCGCCAAAAGCCGGCAGCCCTACATTAAAATCCCCCGTTTTTGTCGCAAGTTTCAATAATGATGTACTATAAGCTGCACGAATATCACTTTTACTATTTTTCAAAACATATTCATCACAACTCATTTCCATGTCACGAATCATTACAAAATATGCAAACCAGATAAGCGGCTGAAACCAATAAATTACACATAAAATATAAGCACAAATTTTAATAATCTGGTCTTTTCTGCGTATATGATACTGCTCATGCTTAAGTATATATTCCCGTTCCTGTTCACTTAAATTAAATGGAATATAAATCTTAGGTCTGACAATTCCAAGAACAAATGGAGTGCTGATACATTCACTTTCATAAATATTATCTTTTCGCCTAATCGCCATCAAAACAGTTTGCTTTGTCCGCCAAATCAAAAACAGATTTCTTACCAATAAAACAATACAACCACAAAGCCAGATATATGCAGTTGTTGTAACAGTTAAAGACTGTGAAATATTTTCTGTTCCTGCCGTATTATTCTGATTTTGTTTTGTTTTTTGATTTTTATTTGTACTTGAAACATTGTCAAATTTGCTTTTATTACTGTCTTTAGTTTTTTGATTTTTTTCATTATAGGTTTTATTTTTATCTGCAAAGTTTTTCGCATTTAAAGGCAATGAATGATGTTCAAGAAATGTATCTGAGACATTATTTAGCAAACTATAAATACTTATAGGTGAACTTAAACGAATAGGACATAACAGATAAATTCCGACAATCGCCCACAAAATATAACTGTATTTTTTAGGTGCTCTGCGAAGAAACAATCGCACCGCAAAAACCGTCAGAATCACAACACAAACGGCAATACTGTTATGTAAAAGATATACAAAAATATTTTTTAACATTGAAAACTCCCCCTATTTAGTTATTGTTTGCGATAATTTATTTCTCACTGTAATCATCTATAATCTGCTTAATTTTTTCTGCTTCTTTTTTAGAAATCTTCTTTCCACCAAGAAATGCGGTCAAAAATCCCGGCAGCGAACCGTCAAAAGTACGCTCAACAAAATAATTAGATTCATCACGCTGCACACGCTCTCTCGGAATGATAACTGAAACCACTGCATTTTCATTGATAAGATACCCTTTTTGTGCCAACTTTTTGATAGCGGTATATGTTGTCGATTTCTTCCAGCCAAGCTGCTCATTACAAAGTTTAACTAACGCTCCCGAAGAAACCGGGGCATTATCCCATACAATAGTCATAAAACGATAGTCACTGTCGCATAATTTTAAATATTCCATGTTTTTGATTTCCTTTCAATTTATGTTTTTTTATATTTCCAAATTCCTCGTTTAATATTTAAATAATCTTTTTATAACCCAGCAGACATATCTGATTTTGGCTCAGACAATTATAAATTAAAGCTGATATCCACATTCTGCTATGCTGTTTGCTGGTACCCTATCAGCTTTTGGTCTATAGCGACCGACCTTTCAATTTAAGACAAGTCTACAACAACCGACCTGGAATGTCAATGTTTTTTTGCAATTTAAAGTTTTGGCAAAACACACATCCTGAATATGAAATTTTACTTTTTAACTATTTGTATCAAGAAACTGATGTAATATCAAAATAACTTTATTTACTCGCTCTACACTGCATGGTATAATCCAATTACAAGTATGAAAACCATTGTATGCATTTTATTCAGAATGGAGTGATTAAATGAAAAAGAACAGAAAATTTATGAGCATATTACTTGCTCTCTCTGTTGCCATAGCAGGCTGTCCGGCTGCCTATACCGCAGCAGATACGACAACACAAACCGAAAACACAAGCGATTACGGACGAAAACCTGATGACTCGTATATCCACCGTTCGACAGGAGGGAAAAAATCCAGACCATGTCGAGCAATGACTACAGCAAAGAGGCATGGGGAGAAGGATGGCACGCACATCCAAGCAATACCTTTCTCGAAGAAAATGAAGACGGTACATTTCTTCGCATCTCTTTCTTTGACGATGAGGGCGTATTTCTTGAAACCTATGATGCAGATTTTAACTTTGTTTCTTCAAGGCAGCTTACCAAAGGGATTTGGACAGCCAGAGGATATTTCAAGGGAAAAGATGCCCGCTACATAGTATATAAGCAGAATAATTACAAACAGTCTGATGAAAAAGAAGTGGTGCGTGTTGTAAAGTACGATGACAATTGGAATATTCTCGGTCGATGCAGTATTTCAGCAATAAACACCTATGAAGCTTTTTCATCCGGCAGTGTAAGAATATTGGAAAGTGACGGTATTTTATATATTCATGCAGCTCATACCATGTACTCTTCGGGTTCACTTACGGATGATGCACACCACCAGGCAAATATGACACTTGAAATTGATGAAGCTACCATGAAAAAAGTCGCCGATATGACTGCAGTAAGCAATCCAAAGACAGGGTATGTCAGCCATTCCTGGAATCAGTTTATCCAGGCGGATGATAATTATATCTATCGGCTGGATCAAGGCGATTTTTACCCGCGTGCGATTTCTCTTTCCAAGCAAAAGAAATACTATGAAGGCATTGATATGAATCATATAGAGGACCGCAAGGATATATTTAATTTTTGCGGAAAAGGACAGATTTACACGGGTGTCTCTATCGGTGGCTTTGAGCTTATCGGTAATACACTGTTCACTGTCGGAAACTCGATTGATCCAAATACAACCGATAGTATATTGAATATGGTGAAATGGAGAAATGTTTTTGTCAACCTGACCGACAAAGACCCTTTCAGCACAAAAACTTTATGGCTTACCAATTACACCGCCGATGATAAAATCCTTGTCCATACCCCGCATACGGTTGTCGTCAATGACGGTATGTATGTTCTGTGGGAGGAGGGATACTGGGATCAGGAGAATAGCGATAACTATGCCGTCCTCACAAGAATTGCAAAAATTAAAAATGACGGCACGCTCGATGGAAAAATATATAAAATATGCGGTCGACTGACCGACTGCAAACCAATTCTCACAAAAAAAGGGCATATTGTCTGGTATATGACTAATGACAGTTCCCCGGTCTTTTACGATGTAGAGCCTGCCCGTCTTGATGACATCTGTTTTGATGGCAAAGGATATATCCTTTTATCCGGAACAACAATGAAACTGTCTCAGGACACCTATACAGATATAAACGACGGCAAGACTCATGCCTACAAACCTGATGTTGAAGTCTATTATAAAGGAGAAAAACTGACCCCGGACAAAGATTATACACTTTCTTATGAGGATAACTATACACAGGGAACCGCTTATGCCGTAATCACCGGAAAAGGAGTGTTCAGCGGATGGAATAAAACGGCATTTACCATCCTGCCCGCCGAAGAAAACACATGGGAAATGCCAAACTGGTGGGGTACGACAAAACCAACCCAGACGCCATCTGCATCTGCAGCTCCAACCTCAGCCCCGGAAAATACACATGCCGCTGCAGATACGGCAAAACCAACTAAAACACCATCACCGACTGCTACAAAATCACCTGCCAATACCCCTGCAGCCACACCGTCTGCGAGACCATCTTCAACAGCAAATGTAGTCCCGCTCTTAAAAATAACAAAATTGAAAACCAGCAGGCAGTCAGGAAAAAGATTGTATGTATCGTGGAAAAAACCATCACAGGCGAAAGGATATGAAATTCAGTATGCACAGAGCAAAAATTTCAAAAAGAAACTGAAAACCGTGAAAAAATATTTTTCTACGCCATCCTATGTGACATTAAAAAAAATGCAGAAAAAAAAGACCTACTATATCCGTGTCCGTGCATATACACGGGTACGCGGAAAAAAAGTATATGGCAAATGGAGTTCCGTGAAAAAAGTGAAGTATTGATATTGTAATATTTTTTAGTGATAATTTAGCCAATAATTTTAACATTTTAACAAAATAAATGCCGAAAGTCCTTATAAGCACAGGCTTTCGGCATTTTAATCTTTTATTTTTATGTTATTTCTAATGCTGTTTCATTCTATACTTTTTACATCTATTACATTTGCTGTTGCAGCTTCCATTCCTCCCTCAATACAGAATAATTTGCCATGTCAACTATACCCTGATTATTCTTACCTGACTGCCGCAAAGTTCCCTCATATTTCATGCCAATTTTCTGCATAACACGCCCCGAGTTAGGATTATCTATATCATGTCCGGCACAAATTCTGTTTACACTAACTTCTGTAAAGAAAAATTCCAGCAACCGTTCTGCTGCTTCTGCCGTATAACAATTTCCCCACCATTTACGACCTATAACCCAGCCTAATTCTACGCTATCAATTTCATCAATGATTTTTACAACAGATATATTTCCGATAAGTTCATGTGAATTTTTTAATGCCTTATCCCAATATTTATCATAAAAGTTAATTGTTTTACTCAGAAACAATCACTCGTGTGTTAAAATACTGTTCCTGAAAATAAATCTGTCTGTTAATCTCCTCTTTTGTAAAAGTCATATTTTCCGGTGCAACCACCCATTTTTCTTCCACATCATCTATTCGATGAACAACTGCAATGATTTTTCCAGTAAACTTATCTACAGCCTTATCAACTCCCAATATATAAGCATCCTGTTCCTCCCCGTCAGGTGCGATAATTCCTTCTATATAACCATAGTTGACCGGATAATACATATCTTTATGTTCCGGGTGATAACTTCCCATTGGTCTGTCAACGGTCACAGTCACTATTTTTCCTATAACTGAACTTTGCATTAATATTTGCACCTCCTTTGAACTCTCCATTATCTAAAACTACTTCTAATCATCCCTCTCTGTCATTCCAATCTTAACCCATCCGTCAAGACATGGATTTGTTAAGATATACACAAATCCTTTTTCCATTTAAAACCTCCTCACCTGTTTAATATTACAATTTTGTTGTCAAAATACTATTCTTAAAAGCAAAATTGCCCACACTATTTTCTCAATATATCTGCATCATTCCATGATTTTCTAACTACTTATAATCCTGTGACACAGCCATAAAATCACGCTTGCCTTTGATATAATCCTGATATGCAAGTTCGGGGTCTTTCCCACGAAACACTGTACAAAGTCAACACATATCGCAATCGGCAATGCACTTGAAAGTATTTTTAATATATTGCCTTCTTTCCTCTATCGTAGAACTTTTTAAATCCGGTGCTCTCATAAAATATCACCTACTTCACCATGCCTGAATTACTTCTGTATTCCTCGTTTAACTGACGCAGCTCTTTTTCTCCAATAATATACGGCTCATAAAATGCATCGACCGAACCGCCACCTAAATTGTCACAGCCGTTGCAAAAATCACAGGCTCCACCGCATTGATTAAGCCCTTCCTGAACAATACGAATTCTTTCTTCTTTTGTTGTATCCTTTATCAATAAACTTTTAATCTCCATGTTCTGTCATCCTTTCTTAAAAAATATAAATTCTAAGACTCCTATTTGCATTATACAACAAAAACTAACGCAGCAAAATACCCCATAAACAGATTTGGTTTCATCTACCTTTTCTGCTTAAGGGGTATCGTAACTCCAACATTTAATGGCTTGCAGCCATGTTATCTTTTTTTATAAAGAATCAGTTCCGGATTTGTTAAATCTGCATCATATGTGCAAACCATAACAAAATCCATACTTGCAAGAACTCCAAAATATCGTTCGCCACCAAATTCACACTCCAGTTGATTTCCTAAATATGTTTTCTGATTATCCAAAAATTTCACCCTCATTCCGTTTGGCAACGGGTATTCAAGGTTTATATCCCGTCCAACAAGTGCATTTAATTTCTCAACTTTCGGCATCCCCTCTATATGAAGTTCGTTTATTTCTGTTATCAGTTGATTCTTAAACTCCTCAAACTGTCCATTGTCACTGAGCTCATCATATCTTTTCCAATAATCTAACTTTGGAAGCATTTCTTTCATATACGCACGCGCCTGTTCCTCAGTGAAGTTTTCATTTACCATATTTTTTGCACATACATCAATCAAATCGTCCATATCACTGTAAGTATAATTTCCATCGGCATAGCACCATTTACAATAGTCCTCATTCAACGAGCCGTCACTGTCACGGCTTATAATCGCATCATCTTCAAGCGGCATTCCACAGCACTGACAGATAAGCTGTCTCGGTGCACCTAAAAGCGTATTAATAGAAACATCAAATTCCTTTGATAATAATTTTAATGTCTCCGTATTTGGAATCGTTTCTCCATTTTCCCAGCGGGATACTGCCTGTCTCGTAACCATAACCTTTTCAGCCAGCTCTTCCTGCGATAATCCTTTTTGGGTACGAAGTTCCAAAATAATTTCCCTTGTTTCCATCACATCACCTCCGTTAGGGATATAATAGCAGAAAAGCGGAGGGTGGGAAAGCAACTTGTTGTTTCGGAGAGGTAGGCGAAATATATTTGCAATTAACAATTTTATAATACCAATTACCATTATTGAAGTATAGGAATTAGTCTGATAATTCCTAAAGCCGCCGCATCTTGTCCAATTTTCATCTATATCATCTTTTCTCCGAATAATGGCTATAATTTCACCTGCAAATACTTCTCTATCAATTCCGGCTGTATCAACGGATATGTCCAATTTTCAGGCAACTCATCCATAAGCACAACTTTCTCCATCTCACTATGTAATTCTTTCACAAATTCAGTTATCTCTGCAAAACAAAGCAGTCCAAATGTTTCCTCTCCAGTCTCATTTACTCTGTTCTTACCGGTTACTGAATATACACATATCGGTTTTATCTCAAATTTGATAGCTCCAGTCTCTTCCTGCAACTCCCTTTTTGCTGTTTCAAAAATATCCTCCCCAGCTTCTCTATGCCCTCCCGGCACTTCATATGTATCTCTTTCTTTATGTTTGCAGAAAACCCACTTGCCATTACTCTTTGAGATAATCACTGCAAATTTCAATAGTTCATCATTAACTGTATCATAAAATTTTACTTCAATCACTTTTCCCCTTCCCATTCCAGCATAAACTCATTCAGAAATTCCTGCATTACAACCTGTCTATGTTCTGCAAGTTTCTTTCCCTCAGTCGTATTCATCATGTCTTTTAACAAGAGCAACTTTTCATAGAAATGATTGATGCTTGTAGAATCTTGATTATTCCGATACTCTTCTTTGTTCATTCCCATTTTAGGTTTTATTTCCGGATCATAAATCTTTCTTCCCCTACTACCACCATATGCAAGTGTTCTGGCAATTCCAATAGCTCCTATAGCATCAAGTCTGTCTGCATCCTGCACACATTTTCCTTCTATGGTATCAGGTACGACTGAATCAGCTCCTGCAAATGAAACCTCATCTATAATTTTGCATACCACCTCTATCCTTTTACCATCTATTTTGTTAATTGTCATAAAATCAACTGCATTTTTCTTGGTAACATAAGTGTCCGGAGAAAGCTTAATATCGTCCACATCATGTAACAGAGCCGCCAACTGCACTGTTTTAACATCTGCATTTTCCTGTTTTGCGATTTTAGCAGCCAGTTTATATACTCGTATCGTATGATAATAGTCATGTCCACTGCTGTCTCCCGAAAATATATCTTTTATAAATTCCATTTCATTATCTGTCATCTTTTCTCCTTAGCAGTCTAGCAAAGTAATTCTTCCAGTAATTTTGTCTTACTCATCATTTGCTTTTAGCATAAAATACATCTGTCACAATAGTTTCTTCTATTATATCACAAATTTGCAAAGGTCAATTGTAAAAGTTAATTCCGCTTTGTAAGACTTACTTCCA
>NZ_QUEB01000016.1:238-83619 GCF_003477845.1 Clostridium sp. AF34-13 | reverse complement strand
TTAAGGACGAGTCAGCTCTTAACAATTTCCGTGAATATACAATGTTAAAATCAAAGCCCATAACAAAATATTATGGTTTTACAGAGGAAGAAGTCAAAGAATTGTGTAAAAAATATGATATGGATTTTGACTCAGTTAAAGCATGGTATAATGGTTATCTGATAGACGGCATCCATATGTATAACCCAAATTCAGTTACACAAGCAATGATAGACCAGGACTGTGACTCTTACTGGAGAAACACTTCTTCTTTTTCCTCCATCAATACATTTATTACAATGAATTATGCAGGTCTTAAAGATGACATTATGACAATGCTTGCAGGCGGAAAAATCAGAGTAAATCCATATACATTTAAAAATGATTTTTCAACTATCGCATCAAAGGATGATGCTTTGACTGCACTTATTCATTTGGGTTATTTAGGCTATGATGCGGATAGAAAAAAATCATTTATTCCAAACTACGAAGTGGCAACCGCATTTGAACTTGCTTTGCAGACCGGTGAGTGGTCTGAGATAGCAAAAGCGATTTCAACTTGTGACGAACTGCTTGACGAAACAATAGATGGAAACGCCATAAGAGTTGCCGAACTGATAGAACAGGCTCATGACACCTACACATCCGTTCTTAAGTACAACGATGAAAACTCATTAAGCTGCGTCCTCACAATGGCATATTTTACAGCACCGGGATATTACAATATCGTCCGTGAGATGCCTGCGGGCAAAGGACTTGCCGATTTTGCTTTTATTCCGAGAGCAAATGCAGGTTTCAGACCCGCAATGATTGTTGAACTTAAATATAATCAGTCTGCCGAAACCGCTATTAAGCAGATAAAAGAGAAAAAATATCATGGCGCATTATCCGGATACAGTAACAAAATTCTTTTAGTGGGTATCAATTATAATACGGATGGGTCAAACAAAAAACACCATACCTGTGTGATTGAGGAGTGGAGAAATTCCTGATATAACAGCTACAAAATTCTCTTGTTTAAAATGAAGTTAAACCGGAAATCTCTCTTTTCCTCACCCACTTTATTTATTGCTCTATGATAACCTTAACTTTATCTCCATTAATAAACGCATTATCTGATATGGATATATCAGGTCTTTTTACATAAATCTTTGTAAAGCCTGTATATGCCTCCGGCTCCTCATCAGGTTCAGCCTGTATCGAATTATCTTCTATATACATCACACCACTTCCCAGTATTAAAGACCTTACATAGCACTGTCTAAAGAGTGTACATTATGTTTAAGTCAAGTAGATATTGGCAACTCGCTCTTCAAAAATACTAAAAAGCTGCCTGCTCCTACTGGGAGTGTTTAGTGTGGTTGTTTTAAAACCAGGTTATTTATTATCATTATCATAAATATCCAAAAAGCCAAAGCTTTTATTTAATACTTCATTATTTTTCCAATCATATGCTCTTAGAACTCTGGATCTTTCACCACATTTTTCTTCCGGTGTTCTTATCGCAAAATATGTATTAAAAACTGCCTTTGCTATCAATGACTTTCTCTGCAAATATCTGTCCTGATTTTCTCTAATATACAAAATAAATTTTTCGCTGTTATTGACTAAATTTTCCTCAATATCATCCGTTACTAAAGCCTCAAGCATAACACTTTCAATTGCACCTGTTTCCTCCTCCGGGAGACAACTAATATAAAAATCAAGTTCAATTTCCTTAAATACAAGATTGTCTGTTTTCCATTTTATGTCAACATTTATATCTCTCTCATTAAAATTTGTCTGTAGCTTTTCATTAAGTTTATCTACAAATATTTTATTACTATCAACAGTATCGTGGTCTATCAAAATAATGACTTTATCAAATAATTCTTCTTTTTTAGTTGAATACTCCATCTGTTCCTGAAATCTTCTCATTTCGTCTGGTATATTCGTAATTCCTCCACAGCTTCTTATCTCTATTTTAGCTCCATCTTTCACAAGAATTCTTTTCATCAGTCTGTTAGACACTGTGTTCTCCACAAATCCATCATATTTCCAGCCATATTTATATTGTAATACAAATTGTATCATCAATAAATCTGTTGTCCCTTCACAAAATACGACAGCTTTCATCTATCTCAACTCCAATCCATATTCGTCCATCAACTGTATAGCTTTTAACGCATCAACATTGCGTGCTTTTACACCATCTTCCGTATTAACTAAAGTAATCATTCTAATATCTTTTTGCATATCCGGGCAACATTTTAAAACTGAATTTATTGCTTCCAGACTATGGGATGTCATAAATATCTGCACATTTAATTTTGCTGCATTTTCTATTATCCACTTAAACACTTTCCCCATGACAGAAACATGAATTGCTGTCTCAAATTCATCCAACAATAAAATGCCATCTTTTGCCTTAAGTAAAGCACTCAAAAGCAACATTGCTTTTTTCATGCCATCTCCATATGCGTTTAACAGAAGACCCTCATTAAATTTTTTTGACAATACAACATATTTTCTTGAACGAGTCATCTCATCTTCTACAGAATTAATCGAAACAAAATCCGGATCAAATTCTTTCATAATCTCTACAAACTGTTCATATAATTTTGGGTCTGTCATCAATGCGTTTAAGTAAAATGAGTTATTTGCGTGTTGAGTAGGTGACACATATACAACATTTTCGACTATGCTTGCAATTATGTCCGTCGATGTTGCAAAGCCTCTTTGAACATTATAAATTTTATCCGAGCCAAAATTTTCACCATTTATCTTATAATATATGTCAAGAAGCGATACTTCATATTCATTATGCTCATATTCCGTTGTTCCATAATCATGTCTATAACCTCTGATTTTCTCTAACTGTTCATCATTTAAAATGGTATCTGAAAACTCTCCTGTCAACTCAACAGTAAAAAGCTTATTATTATACTCTCCCGAATAAACAATGCTTGTTTTTTTATTTTCATTATTTATTGGAAACAATGACTTCATTGTGTCATAGCTGGTAGTAGAGATACGCATTGAATTTCCCTCTCTACGCCCAATCAAACGCCACGCTCTTAAATCATTTGGACGCTCTAAACTTTCTATAACCTCCAAAATACTTGTTTTGCCCGTATTATTTTCACCGGCTATCACATTTACTCTGCCTAAATCTTCCAATTTTAAACTATCTATACCTCGATATTTTTCTATATTCAACTCCGATAGCATATTTTTTCCTCTTTTAATAAAATTTTATTGTTATCATATAACTTACTATTTATATTATATACACTGTTGCAATAAAATAATAATATCTTACCACCATTATAAATGCAAGCATTACTATTTATATCTGCTGTTAAACGGATACTCGCAATAGAAGTATGTTACTTCCCTGATAGTGTTAAAATATAGGTCATTTTCAACAAATTCCTAAACTCAAAAATGAGATGTCTCCCATTTTGTCATCAGAGTTCACATTTTCAGTGTACCCCAAAACTTTGGTCTGACATCTCATTTCCTGCTGCCACTATTTATTCATATTTTCGTTATCCACATACAACATTATATGCGGCATAATGTTTTTTATGTCTTTATTTCTTCGCACTTGCCGCCTTGATACGCGCCATCGCTCTTGCAAGTGAAGCTCTGGAATGATAATACTCACGAATACTCTGTTTCTGACGCATCTGTTCCTCGGCTCTCTCTTTCGCTTCTTTTGCTCTCGCCATATCTATTTCCTCCGGATGCTCTGCTGTTTCCACAAGCAGAGTCACACGGTTATTCATTATCTCGACAAGTCCCATTCCTACAACAGCTTCCTGCCACTCACTCTCGCCCTCCGGTTTAAAACGCATATCCCCACGGTTGATGGCGATTACCATATTTTCATGGTGAGCAAGGATTTCTTTTTCTCCGTCAAATTCAGGCACTACTACTGACTCGCATTTTCCCGAGAAAAATATTCTGTTTGCAGATATAACTTTTAAATAAAACGAATTAGCCATATTACCTCATTTCTGTGCAAAAACTCTTAAAATCCAAGACTTCGTGCAAGTCAATTTTAATAATATCAAGTATATTTTTCATCACCGATATAACCCTGCAATAAATCTTCACTTTTAAGTCTCACACGAAAATCATCTTTACTCTGCGTCTTTCATAGTCTCTGCTTTCTTTTTAACATCTTCTATCGTTCCGACATTGAAGAAAGCATTTTCAGGATATTCGTCCATCTCTCCTGAGAGAATTGCCTTAAATCCACGGATTGTCTCCTCTACCGGCACATAAACACCTTTGATACCTGTAAAGTTTTCAGCTACATGGAATGGCTGTGAAAGGAATTTCTGTATTTTTCTTGCTCTGAATACTACCGTCTTATCCTCGTCTGCAAGTTCTTCCATACCGAGGATTGCAATAATATCCTGCAATTCTTTATACTTCTGCAAAATTCCCTGAACTTCTCTTGCCACATTATAATGCTCCTCGCCTACTATGTCTGCCTCAAGTATTCTTGATGATGACTCAAGTGGGTCTACGGCCGGGTAGATACCCTGTTCAACAATCTTTCTTGATAATACTGTTGTCGCATCAAGATGTGCAAATGTTGTTGCAGGAGCCGGGTCTGTAAGGTCATCGGCAGGTACATATACAGCCTGTACTGATGTTACGGAACCGTTCTTTGTTGATGCGATTCTCTCCTGAAGTTCACCCATCTCAGTTGCAAGTGTTGGCTGATAACCTACGGCTGAAGGCATACGGCCAAGAAGTGCTGAAACCTCTGAACCGGCCTGTGTAAAACGGAAGATATTATCAATAAATAAAAGCACATCTTTCTGTTTCTCATCTCTAAAATACTCAGCCATTGTAAGTCCTGTCTCAGCAACACGCATACGCGCTCCAGGTGGCTCATTCATCTGCCCAAACACTAACGCTGTCTTTTTAAGAACGCCTGATTCTCTCATTTCTGTCCAAAGATCATTACCCTCACGGGAACGCTCACCAACACCGGTAAATATTGAATATCCGCCGTGCTCAGTTGCGATATTTCTGATAAGTTCCTGAATAAGTACAGTCTTACCAACACCGGCACCACCGAAAAGACCAATCTTTCCACCTTTTGCATATGGTGCAAGTAAGTCGATTACCTTGATACCTGTTTCAAGAATCTGCTCAGCAGGATTCTGTTCCTCAAATGTAGGAGGTTCTCTGTGAATCTCCCAGTTTGCTTCGCCCTCAGGCTGCTTATCTCCGTCAATTGTCTGTCCAAGTACATTGAAAAGACGGCCAAGTGTATCCTCACCAACAGGAACTTTGATTCCGCTTCCCGTTGCTACAACTTCCATATCTCTGCAAAGACCCTCACTGGCTGCCAGCATGATACAGCGTACAATGTGATTACCTATATGCTGTGCAACTTCCATAACGCATTTCTTATCGCCATTCATTACTTCCAATGCATCTCTGATTGCCGGCAGGTCATCATTTTCAAACTCAACATCCACAACAGGTCCTGAAACCTGTACGATTTTTCCTGTATTCATCTCTGCCTCCCAATTTATCTTTCTATCTCTTCTTTTTGCGTTTCTGTGCCTTTGCACCCGCTATTACTTCTGTTATCTCCTGTGTAATAGCTGCCTGTCTGGCACGATTATATAAAATATCCAATTCATGCAGCATATCCTTTGCACTGTTTGTCGCATTTTCCATCGCCATCATTCTGGCATTCTGCTCACACGAAAATGCCTCAACAAGTGCACCGTACACGAAACCTACCAGATAATCAGGAACTATTCTGTCCATTACCGCTTCTGCTGACGGAACAAGTGCAAGTTCCTCTCTCGGTGCATCCACCGGAATATGCATTGCAGCAAAATCAGCTCTCTTGAGTGGAAGAAGCTGCTTTATCTCGACTTCCTCCGCAACCGCATTTACCATTGCAGTATAAATGATGTATATCTCATCAAGTTTTCCCTCATGGTACTGCTGCAAAAGTTCCTCTGATATGTTTCTTGCTCTGTTAAGAGAAGGATTTTGAACAGTATAGTGAAACTGCTTGTCAATACGCACACCCTGCTGTTCAAAATAATGTCTTCCAAGTTCTCCGAGAACAAAAAGTTTATTGTTTGGATGAGTCTGAAGATGCTCATAGGCTGCTTTCATGATATTGTGATTGTATGAACCTGCAAGACCTTTGTCCGCTGTAATTACAATATAGCCTACACGCTTTTCCTCAGGCTTCTTTTCTACGGCTGAATCGGATTCAAAATATATATCTTCAAATTCAGGCAAATGTCTTAAAATACGACTCATCTCTGACTGTAAAGCAAAGAAATACGGCTCTGTATCTGCAAGCATTTTCTTTGACTTTTTGAGTTTAGATGTGGAGATCATATACATGGCATTTGTGATTTTTAATGTATCCTGAATACTTCTCATTCTATCCTGAATCTCTTTAATATTTGCCATAAATATTCCTCCGGTTCTATTTAGACATTTCCTTTCCTAACTCAACGATCTTATTTATCATCTCGTCAGAAATAACTTTTTTATCATCTATCTCTTTTCCAATCTCAGAATGTTTTGTATCAAACTGTCCTAAAATATCCATCTGAAGTTTCTTTACATTCTTCTTTCCGACTTTGTCAAACACACCTGCATTTGCAAGACAGAGTGTGATAACCTGCTCATGAAGACTGAGCTGGCTGCAAAGCGGCTGCTTAAGAAGCTCCATAAGTGCTTCACCATGATCAAGCTGCGCCTTTGTAGCACTATCAAGGTCAGAAGAAAACTGTGTGAACACTTCCATTTCCCTGTACTGTGCAAGGTCAATACGGATACTTCCGGCAACTTTCTTCATTGCCTTTGTCTGTGCCGCACCACCTACACGGGATACTGATAAGCCGACATTTACGGCAGGACGCATACCTGAGAAGAAAAGATTACTCTCAAGGAATATCTGTCCGTCTGTGATAGAAATAACATTTGTAGGAATGTAAGCTGATACATCTCCTGCCTGTGTCTCTATGATAGGAAGTGCTGTTATAGAACCTCCGCCAAGTTCATCGCTAAGTCTGCTCGATCTTTCAAGAAGTCTTGAATGAAGATAAAATACATCACCTGGATAAGCCTCACGACCTGGTGAACGCTCAAGCAGAAGTGAGATTGCTCTGTATGCAACAGCGTGTTTTGAAAGATCATCATAAACTATCAAAACATCTTTTCCTTTATGCATAAAATACTCTGCAAGTGCTGTTCCTGCATATGGAGCAATATACTGTAATGACGCCGGATCACTTGCCGTCGATGAAACTACGATAGAATAATCCATTGCATCATGTTTCTTTAATGTATTTACGATTTTTGCAACCGTTGAAGCTTTCTGTCCTATTGCGACATATACACAAATAACATCCTTGCCTCTCTGGTTGATAATAGTATCTGTAGCTATAGAAGTCTTACCTGTCTGTCTGTCACCGATGATAAGCTCACGCTGACCTCTTCCTATAGGGAACATAGAGTCAATCGAGAGAATACCTGTCTCAAGCGGAGTATCAACCGACTTTCTATCCACAATACTTGGTGCTTCCTGCTCAACAGGGAAATAATCGTCTTCCTTTATATCTCCTTCACCGTCGATAGGCTCACCTAATGCATTTACAACTCTGCCAAGGAATGCATCTCCGACAGGAATACCTGCCTTTTTCTTTGTTCTTACAACTTTTGTTCCCTCTTTGATACCGAGATCACTGCCAAAAAGAATACATCCTATTTCATTCTGTCTTATATCCTGAACCATTCCCTTGACACCGTTTTCAAAAGTTACGATTTCACCATACATTGCATGGTCTATACCATATATTGTTGCGATTCCGTCACCGACCCAGATAACCTCTCCGGTTTCTCTTGCCGAATCGTCCCAATCAAAATCTTCTATCTCTTTTTTAATTATAGATATGATATCTGTTGCGCTAATAGCTCCCAACAAATTCACCTCCCAGTCATTTTTCGTTCCAACTGGCTCAACCGCCATGTGAAACTCTTATCATATTCTTCCATCTTTGTCTTAACTACATATCCGCCAAGTAACGAATCATCCACATTCTCAGATAATTCAACGGTATAATCCGGATATTTCTTTTTAATATCATCTTTTATACTCTTTATCTCATCCTGTGACATCTCTTTTGCACTTGTTACTGTAGCACGAAGAATATGATTTTTTTCGTCCCAGTATTCATGGTAAGCCTTAAAAATATCACTAAGTTCATCGGCATTACCGACCTTGCACATTTCCTTTATGAAATTTGCGATTACGGACGAAAGTTTTGCTTTTTGGAAAATATCATCAATCACTTTTTCCTTCTTGTCAAGACTGACAACAGGACATTCCAAAACCTCTTTCAGAACAGGTGTAAGTGACAATATATCCTCAGCATCATTTACATCTTTTCTGTCAACCGACAGATCGTACAAAACCTTTGCACTATTTACTGCTGTCTGCGTCACGGCTATCACCTGTCTCTAAAATTTTTCTTGCTGCGACAACGGCGAGTTTTGCAATCTCTGCCTGTGTTGCCTGCATTGCTTTTTCATGCTGAGCCTCGATGTCTTTCTTGGCTTTTTCTTTCAAGCGTTCTGTCTCAACTCTGATGTCTTCCATCTGGGAATTATAAGCCTCATCAGCACGCTCCTTAGCATCTGCTAATATCTGGTCAGCCTCTGTCTTTGCTGTCTTAATCTTATCGTGATATTCTTTCTTAAGTTTGTCTGCCTCGTCCTCTGCATCCTTAGCACTCTTGAACTGATTATTTATCATTTTCTCTCGTGCGTTGATAACATTCATAACCGGCTGGAACAAAAACTTTCTGAATATCGCATATATGACAAGCAGATTTACGACTGTCCATAAAATATTCCACGGGTTTATACTTAACATATATTGTCCTTCTTTCAACAATCCATCAAAAAAACTGCTGCCGTATCAACAATCCGGCTGTTATTTCCACATTTTATATACGACAACACTCCGTCAATAATTAATTATCATACTTTCCTAAATGTTTATCCTCAGACGGGTTGATTATTTAAGAAGCAAGATGATAAGAAGTGCGATAACGAAACCGTAAATAGCTGTTGCCTCGGCAAGTGCACAACCTAAAAGAAGTGAACTGCTAATCTTTCCTGATGCTTCAGGCTGTCTTGCGATAGCGTCTACTGCTGAAGATGTTGCTTTACCAATACCAAGACCTGCTCCGATTCCTGTTAAAACTGCGATTCCTGCTCCGATTGCTACTAATAATGTTGCTGACATAATATTAATCTCCTTTTCTGTTTCATTTAAATCTTTTCTTTAATTTAATCTTGCTGAACTATGCCCAGCAAAAATATTTCTGTTTTCAAAAATCCTTATTATACTATTCCGTTTCTGTCGCTTCTTTTATAAACAATGCAGTTAAGAATACAAAGACATATGCTTGGATAAGACCGTCAAATATATCAAAGTACATACTGCAAAACGCCGGTAATACTGCCGGAACCACAAGTTTTAGAAGCTCCATAACAACGAATGAACCAAGTACATTTCCAAATAGTCGCATACACAATGAAAGTGGCCTGATAAATATTTCCAATATATTAATTGGTAATATTATAGGCATCGGTTCTGCAAAACTCTTAAGCCATCCCTTTGTACCTTTCTGACGAATACCTGAAACCTCTATCAGAATAATACTCATCAGTGCAAGTGCTATGGTGACATTCATATCCTTTGTCGGTGGTTTAAATCCCAAAAGACCGATAAGGTTTGCTATTCCTATGTAAATAGCCACCGATGCAAGATACGGTATGTATGCAATACCGTTTTCGCCGACTGTACCTTTAAAGAAATTGTACAATCCACTCACCGCTGTTTCTAAAACAAGCTGTTTACGACTGGGATTTTCTATACTCAGGTTTTTGACAAGCAGAACACACAAGACCAGAACTACAAGCATTATTATCCATGTAACGACAACAGACTCATAAATAGGTATGCCGCCGAATATTGGAATCTTAAATACTGTTTTACAGTTCAGTTCTTCCATCAAACTCTCTACCAGAGTATCCACAATATTCACCTCCATCTTATTTTTTAAGGAAAACATAAAAATCAAAATACCTATACGCAGGAAATCATCTGCCTGCTGAATATCAATCGGCATCTGTGATATTTTTGTGTCAACTTCCTTTCAACGACTGATATTATAACTACTGCTGTTAAGATATGTAAAAAGTATTTTTGACATAATGGTTATACAATTTTTATATACTAAATTTTACCATAATATGCTATTATTATTATATGTTAATTTTTTGTAAACTCGGCTTAAAGACTGAATTTTCACGCATTGAGCTGCGTTTATCTGTTAAAACTAAGACAATAAATACACAAAAAATTCTAGATTTAGAGGAGCAAAATTATGGGAAATATTTTAATAAAAAAAACACCTGCAAAAATAAATCTGACACTTGATGTGACGGGAAAACTTGAAAACGGTTATCATACATTGTCTATGATAATGCAGAGCATAGATGTATGCGACGAACTCTCTTTTGAAAAAACTGCAGATGAAACAATTCTTTTTTCAATGAATAAAGAGCTTCCAGACAAGATACCTGCTGAGAAAAATCTTGTATATAAAGCTGCAAAACTTATGAAAGACACTTTTAAGATTGATGGTGGATTTAAGATACACCTCACCAAAAATATACCTGCCGCTGCCGGACTCGCCGGCGGAAGTTCCGACTGTGCCGCCACACTTATCGGAATAAACGAATTGTGCGGGCTTGGTCTTGACATTGAAAAACTTTGCGAGATAGGTGTAAAACTCGGAGCTGATGTACCATTTTGCATAAGAAAAGGTACAATGCTTGCCGAGGGCATTGGTGAGATACTCACACCCCTCACATCGCTTACAGGCATACCCGTACTTCTTATAAAACCAAACATATCAATAAGCACACCGTATGTTTACAAACACCTCAAACTAAACGAACTCGATTATCATCCGGATAACAAAGCCGTAATCTCATATATAAAGGATAAAAACATAAAAAAAATAGCAGCTTCACTTTCAAATGTACTAGAGACAGTAACCATACCCGAAAATCCGATAATCGCCGAACTTAAACGCTATCTCACCGAAATTGGTGCAATAGGCTCACTTATGAGTGGAAGCGGTCCAACAACATTTGGTATATTTAAAAATATGGAAACTGCAAAAAAAGCATACGAAAAAGCAAAAGCTGATTACCCTGATTTTGATGTGGTGTTGTGTCGGACTATGTAGGGTGAGAATTATTAAAAGGTTGTAAACTTTCCTATTATATTACGGCATATTCCTGACGATATAATTATCAGAAGAAACAATTTGCTATCCAAATAAGTTTTTGCATACGACCAAAATAATAACTAATAACGATAATTTAAACAATTTAGCAGTGTTTCAAAGAAATGAGCACTTATACTTTTGAAAATGAAGGTTTCAGTGTGAAAAATGAAGGTTTCACACACAAGATTTGTGTTTGTGCACACTTGATACAAATCTTATGTATGAAAGATAAAAACTTTCGCACTATACGCAAAAAAAATGTGTGCAGAAAAGAGGTTAATCATGAGTTTAGATGCAATTTCATCATCAATAAACACATACAGCAAAGTTGATACCAAAAAGGCTGACAGCACAAAAGAAACAGAAGCAGCCGTTGCCGCATCAACGAAAAATACATCATCAGCAGACAAAGCAGCTTCTACTGATACTTCAAAAGAAAACGGTGTTGTTTTCGACAAGACAACTGACAAAAAGACCGACAGTGCAAACCAGATTTACAACAAAGATGCTATTATCTCAAAGCTTAAGGCAGACCAGCAATCACGCTTACAGTCTATGCAAAATCTTGTAGAGAAACTTTTAAATAAGCAAAAAGGTACTTTTGACCTTGCCAGCCTTATGAAAAAGGATGATGTTTCAGGCCTCAATCTTTCTGCTACATTTGAAGCCGCAGCTAAAAATGCAGATCCCGAAACCATTAAAGCTGCACAGGAAAGTATTTCAGAGGATGGCTACTGGGGTGTAAACAAGACTTCTGACCGTCTTGTAAGTATGGCTATTGCACTTTCAGGTGGAGATACAGACAAAGCAGATGAAATGATGTCAGCTATCCAAAAAGGTTACGACAGAGCAACAGCAGCCTGGGGCAAAGACCTTCCTGACATTTGCAAAGACACACTTGAAGCAACAAAGCAGAAAATGGATGACTGGAAAAACGGCAAGACTACAGCAAAAGATTATTCAGATCTCCAGTAGGCAAGATATTTCAAACACAAAGGACAAAGGTGTCTCCCAAAAGACATACTTTGTCCTTTTTTATAAGATAAAAAACTTTTACCATACAACACCACATAAGATAACAACAACAAATCATAATAAAATAAAACGAAATGAGGGGTTAAATGACAAATAAAAACAGATTTCAGATTTTGATAGAATTTTTTATGCTCACCATAGGCTCAATAATCGCAGCTTTCGCCATCGAGGAATTTCTCGTACCGAACACTATACTTGACGGTGGAGTCATCGGCATCGGCATAATGATAAACAATCTTACCAAACTCCCACTCAGTATGCTTACCATTATACTAAACATACCTTTTCTGCTCTTTGGTCTGCACAAACTTGGCAAGATATTTATTATAAAAGCAGCATACTGCATGATAATATTTTCTCTTTTTGTATCACTCTTTGCTCCGTGGACAAATGCAACCGATGAAACCTTTCTCGCCGTCTGCTATGGCGGTGTCATTCTCGGAATAGGTGTCGGTCTTATCATAAAATTTGGCGGCTGTCTTGACGGTACGGAAACCGTTGCAATAATCTTAAACCGAAAATTCGGTCTTGCCGTCGGACAAATGGTTCTCATAATGAACCTTGTCATCTATTCCATTGCCGGTATTCTTTTTGGTCCTGACAGAGCCATGTACAGCCTTTTGACATATTTTATCACATCAAAGGTACTTGATGTTGTTGAAAACGGTGTAAACACGGCTAAAGCAGCAACCATAATCACTGATGATGCTAAAGAAATATCAGATAAAATATACCAGACACTCGGCAGAACCGTTACCCTTATGGAAGGAGAGGGGCTTGTCAGCGGAAAAAAAGTAGTTCTCTACTGTGTCATTACACGCTTTGAAGTAAGAGAACTTACAAATATAATCAATTCCATTGATACATCCGCATTTGTTTCAATAACTGATGTTTCCGAAATAATAGGCAAACACATTAAAAAAACCGTCTAACTCAAAACTGCTATCTGCCTATAGCCAAACTTCTCCTATTCAGCATCATCTATAATCTTTGTATATCTCTCAAATTGCCCGGCATATATCACCTTGAGCAATGCGTCCGCACTCCTCAAAGCCTTTGCGATAACAGCATTATCAAGTCTTTTCTCATCCATTATATCAGCAAACTCGTCTATATCTACCACTTTAACAAATCCGTCAGGGTAAACCAAAACATCTATAAGAAGATCATTAAACACATATTTCTGACTGTCCTTTTCATGAACCGTCTCCACAATATCACAATACCAATAGACAAGATTGTCCTCACTGTCATATACCTTGCTCACTTTTATACCCTTGTCAATAAAATAAGCAGACACACCTCTTGCAATGTCTTTTCTCGGTTTTAAAACATTCCATTTTGTAAGTATCATATCATCTGTGACAGACAACACTATATCGTCTTTAAGTTCCTTGATTTCATCTGGGATATATCTTCTTCGGAAAAGCTGTATTTTGTCCATATTCTCCCCCTGTATCTTCAAATTTGTTACAGTTAGCATCTGAGCCGTAAACCGCAACCAAAACATTGTTAAGTCTAATTATAATATCCGCAGTTTAGCTTGTAAAGAAAAAAATCCGTCATTCTGTGTTGTAATGTAACAGTTCAGCCATAAAAATATAATCGGTAATATCTGAGCTTGCTCATTGTATTGCTGATTATATTTTTATGGTAGAATAGCCTTTCATTTATTATATGAGGTAAACATAAGCTGCGTAGCAGCAACTGACAGTTTACTGGCAGGTTTATGAATGTAATAAATGGAAGGCTGAACTGTTATGCTGCAACAATTAAGCCCAAATATATACAGTTGAACCAATACATTTTACCGTCGCAAAATATTTTCAATTACACAACCATTATATATAGAAGAAACTCATTCACCAAATGTATAAAATCATACTTAGAATGTTACAATATTGTAAAAGATTAACTCCAAAATATGAAAAAATCACCAAAAACATACACCTAATTCTTAACCTAATAGTAATTTTTCCTTAATTTGTGTTGACAAATACATATTAAGTTGTTACAATAAAAATCGTGATGTAATATTTTTGTAACAAACTTAAATAATTCATTACATATTCTTTTGAAAATACACACAAATTATTATAATATCAAAAAATTATGGAGGATAATATGTTTAAGGAAGGCTTGACAAAAAAGGCATTATCACTTGGAACAGCACTTACATTGTCTGTTGCCTGTGTACTTACTTCGTTTAGTACATCACCTGCTGAAACAAAAGCAGCAACAATTCCCGGTATGTCTTTTTTAAGCGACGAGATTAATAATGGTGATAATACTACTGATGTAGACGACAATAACAATAATGATAACAACACTACTGATGTAGTAACTGGTTCAGCTATAAAGGTTACAACAAATTTCAATAAACTTGGTATTGTTACTAAAAAGACTGGATTTGTTAATGTAAACAAAGGTGCCGGTACAAAGACTAAGGTTGTCGGAAGACTTTATAAAGGATATAAAGTCAACATCATCGGTTCTACAAACAAAAGCTGGCTCAAGGTTAAATCCGGACGAGTTTCAGGTTATGTATGCAAAAAATATTTTGCAATAGGTGCAAAGGCAGCTAAGGTTGCAAACAAATATGGTACTGCATATGTAAAAGTAAACAAGTCAGCAAAAAAAGTTTCCTTAAAGAAATCAAAAAGTTCTTCAGCAAAAACTCTTACAAGCCTTAAAGCAGGAAAGAGTTATAAATTAGTTAAGACTTACAATAACGGATGGGTAAAAGTTAAGTCAGGTAAAAAGACAGGTTTTACAGACAGTCTTTCATCTATGA
Source organism: Clostridium sp. AF34-13 (assembly GCF_003477845.1). Lineage (NCBI taxonomy): Bacteria > Bacillati > Bacillota > Clostridia > Eubacteriales > Clostridiaceae > Clostridium > Clostridium sp. AF34-13. The sequence continues at coordinate 68,457 of NZ_QUEB01000016.1, read as the reverse complement.
CAGCTTATTATAAATTCAGCAACGCTCTCACTCTTAACGGTGTTAGAGCAAGAAGATATGGTTCACTTAAAGGCTATCAGGCTTCTGTTTATGCACAGCGATTTGTAGGCAATCGTTATGTATGGGGAGGAACAAGCCTTACACACGGAACTGACTGTTCAGGATTTACAATGAGTGTTTACAGAAAGTTCGGTTACAGAATTCCTAGAACTTCTCGTGAACAGTCAACATACGGAAAGAGAGTAAGTTTTTCAAATCTCAGACCGGGAGATCTTCTTTTCTACACACACGGTACAGGCAGAGTAAATCATGTTGCTATGTATATTGGAAGTGGACGCATCGTTCATGCAAGCAATCCAAGGACAGGTATCAAGATTTCAAAATACAATTACTCTAGACCTAAATGTGCAAGACGAATTGTTTATAAGAAATAATATTTGTTATAATATTATTCTTTTCATAAATCTCTTTCTTAAAAACACCGCATAAGCGGTGTTTTTTATTTTACCCATTTCAATCCTATATCTTCAATCCATTGTAACAGTTCAGCCTCTCATTTCTTTTTATTATATTTTTTCCTTGACAAATCATAACTCCACCCTTATAATCATATATATCCTATCAGCTTAGTATGAATAGTATGATTTAAGAAATTAGGAGGGTTTGTCATGAAAGAGATATTATGTTTTGGAGATTCAAATACTTATGGTCTTATACCGGGTACAACATCAAGATTTGACCGCAGCACACGCTGGACCGGTATTCTTGAGTCGGCACTTTTCCCTAACGGATATAAAATAGTTGAAGAAGGACTCTGTGGACGCACTACCATCTTTGAAGATGAGCTTCGTGACAACAGACGCGGTATAGATATGCTTCCGGCACTCCTTGAATCACACTCACCTATAGATTATGTAATACTTATGCTTGGCACAAACGACTGCAAGACATATTATAATGCCTCTGCCGGTCTTATCGGCAAAGGTATTGAAAAGCTTATATCACAGATTAAAAAGTATGATTCGTCTTTAGACATACTGCTCATGTCACCTATCGTACTTGGTGATGATGTCTGGAAGCCCGAGTTTGACCCTGAGTTTAACAAAAACTCTGTAAAAACATCACACAAACTTAAAGATGTATATAAAAAGATAGCCGACAAATACGGCTGCCACTTTCTAGCTGCATCTGATGTATCTTCCTACAGCACTGATGATATGGAACATATGGATGCATCCGGCCACAGACACCTCGCCGATGCAATCCTTGATCTTGGTCTTTTTGCTTAAAAAACAGACAGTTCCTTTTTATTGATAAAATTTTACATATGCCAAAACAGGCTTTCCGCTATTTTTAATAATAACAAAAAGCCTGTTTTTAACTCTTTCATCATCTTATTGACTTGCTGAAGCCGTCGGGCTTTCTGTCGCTGATGCTCCCGTATCGTTGTTACCACTGCCTGCATTTGCTGCTGAAGTCTGCGAATAATTGAAGTCGTATTGATTTTTCTTTTCGACATCATACTTATAACTTCCCTTTACGACCACATTATCCTTTGCATTGGCGGCAAATCCGATTTTTAACACATCGTTTTCCTTTTCCTGCAGAGTATATACAACCAAATCATCTTTGTTAAACGCAATGTCATTCTGATTTCCATTGTAACGGTCAAACACACTGCTTAACGCACTGTTTCCGTCCTCCTGTTTATAATATATCTCTTTCAGCTTTGTATCAAATACAACAAATGTCTGTGACTTTATGCCATTGTATGTAAGCACAGCATACCTGTTTTCCTCATTATCCGTTGTCTGCACCCACTGAAGTTCACAATAATATCCTTTAATATTACTTATTTTCTTTGATGCACCGTTTGGAGATATAACAATATTTTTTATTTCCTCTGAACCGGTTGAGTCCTTTTGAGTTACAACTCTTACACTCTCCCTGTCACTGTCATTCTTTAAGGAATGAACGCTCTTTTCTCCGCTTTCATCGGTTTTGTCGCTGTCTTTTTTATATTTTTTGAGCTGTTTTTTTGTAAGTTCTTTTCTTACAAACATTTCATTAGTACCATCCCATACATAATAAAACTTGTTTTTTAAAACTTTTACTTTTATAACTCCATTAGTTCCCTTTGGTATCTTAAATTCACAGGAATTAGCCTCCGCACCCGTCTTGTCTGCCGTATAAATCGGCTCAGACACACATTGCAGCTTGTCAGCCTCGATATTCCAGATATAATACTTCTGAATACTCTTTATTTTATTTTTCTCTTTCTTCTTTGGCTCTCTGCCAAGCAAAGCGTTAAGATTTTCATCAGTAAATTCTATATCCTGACCTATCGCAACTTCATTTACCTTATCGCTGTTATAATCTGATATATGCAATGCAACATTCTTTTCAAAGTGCAGCTTATCATTCTTATTCTCACCAAACTGTCCGTTTAAATTTTCCTCGGCAAGCTTATTTCCCTCCGTGTCCTCCAAAACAAGCTTAAACTCACCATCATAACCTGAATCTTCCTGCTGCCCATCCGTCATTACTATCTTTATGACCTTTGACAAGCCGTCTGCACTCTTAACATTAGTCTGTGCAACGACAACCTGTTTTGTTTTATCAAATAACGGTTCTTCTGTCTGCGAAATGCTGTTGTCTACCGTTGTGTCTAAACTGCCCTCCCACAACATATATAGCGGTCTTAACATAAACCACCAGATAAAGAATATTAGGACAACAAGCACTACTACCTGTCTGTCTTTTTTCTTTATCTTATTCTGATAAAGCATCTTTGATGCACGGTCGTCAATACGGTTTTCCTGAAAAGTCACAAGAGATGGTCTTATAACTTTTTTCCCCTTGTTCATATTCAGTATTTCCTGTGCATATTTCGCCCTGTCATCGTATCCAAAATAACTAAGCGTATCCTCGTCTGCCGCTGTCTCAATATCTCTTAAGATAAAATAATGAGCAAGCCACATAAACGGATTAAACCATTGCAGCGACAACACAATAAAAGCTGCTGCCCTTAGCACACCGTCATGTCTCTCCTCATGTATCTCCATATGCCTTAACACATATTTTGCCTCGGAAACATTCATCTTGCCCGGAAGATATTTCTTTAATCTGAAAACACCTGTCATTACCGGAATATTAAGTTTCTCATGCTGATATATACTTCCATCCAGTCTTTCAGCCTTTTGAAGCCACTTTCTTATCCCGGTCTGCTTTACTAATGTGTATATCCATATGAACAAAACACCTGCGGCCCACATGATACTGCAAAATCTAAAATTTGTATTTACCGTAAACTGCCGCACAAAAACACTCTGCCAGCCTGTCAGCACTCCGCCCTGTTCATCAAATGAAAGTCCTATCAACTCAAGAAATATATGAAATTTTCTATTTATTCCTGGTGACAGTGAATATATACTTGACAATGACACCGGACATATGCTCCTTATCAAAAAAAGCCACCACAGACACATAAAATACTTTTTAGGTACTTTAACTATTATAAATCTTATCAGCAAAACAACCACAAGAGCAAATGCCGACACAACTGCCAGTGAAAAAGAAGTATAAAATAAACCATACAACAATTTCAATGTCACTTTCCTCCTAAATGTTTATCTAAAAATTTCCATATAACCTCATAATACCATTTTATTGTATTATAAGTTGAACCGTATATCTCATGCTTTGAGTTTGGTATCTGTATCAGGATAACATTTTTATTTTTCTCTGCAAACCTGTTCTGTCCTCTATTATCCACTAAGTCATCATCCGATGCCTGAAAAAGCAATACCGGTATTTTCACCTTCTCTGCTTCTCTTTGGAGCTTTTTTGTCGCTTTCATCGCACTTATACTCCAGCCGTAAGTCGCACCATTCATATGGTACCTGTCATTCTTTTCACGCTTTCTGAATATATACTCATATCTCTCACCTGATGTACAGCAGCCAAATTTTTCATCTCTAACGCCATCAAATGCACTCTGACCGGGTACATATTTTAATTTTACCGGGAAAATTGCCGCATAAATTCTCAAAAGATTTGCAACAAATTCAGGAATACCATTAAATTTCATTTTTAACATAGGAGAAGTAAGCACTGCACAATCAAACAGTTCAGGATATTGCTCAAGCACGAGTGCACCTATCGCACCTCCCATCGAATGTGCATACAGTACCATTTTTTTGCCCGGATTTTCATTTCTTACAATGTCTCTCACAAACCCGTAAAAATCATTTACATATTTATCAAAACCATCTACATATACCTTTGACAGATCATCAGTCTCCCTGTCAGAATTGCCATGCCCTCTGTGCTCCGGAATATATACCGAGTATCCCTTGCACAAAAAATAATATATGACTTCCTCAAATTTTTCCGCAAATTCACAAAATCCATGAGAAATTACAATTATTGCTTTCTCATTTTTATTTTTAAATTTATCATAATATATTTTTATTCCATCATATGCAGTATAATATCCGCTTGTCCTTGCCGCATCCAGCTTTGGAACTGCCACCTTTTCCATTTTTTCAAAAAAATCATTATCCTTAAAATACTCCATACTTCCTACACCTCCTTCATAGACAGATATTCGCAATCCGCTCTGCTACCCGCCTGACAATTTTAAAATACCGTCATATCTCATACCATTATTACTTACCTCTATTTTACCATACTTCGCAACAGACACGCAAAAAATATTATATAACTTCAAATTATATTTTTACACTTAATTTCATTTTACTTCTCATTTTCATTATCTTTATTTTTCCTCAAAATCACAAAAAATCACTGTAAAAAAATGCCAAATTATTACTATATTTATCCTAAAAATTATATTTAAAATAAATCTAAAATGTTGTAAAATAAATACATATGTATTGCGGTTTTATATACTAATGTCAGGGCATTTTTTTGCCCAATTTTTATGTCTAAGATACATAAAAATATATTATGGACGATGAAGGGAGAAATTTATTATGAAACTAAAAAACACAAGCATAAAAATCAAAATTATGCTTCCTGTCGCTGTGATAGTGGTTCTTCTTGCATTATCAAGTTTAACCTCTATTAGCATAGCCAACAATATGCTAAATGTCGGTACTGAAATTTCTGACAATTATTCCAAAAGCCTTGTATTGCTCGGTGATATATCAGAGAAATTTGAGTCATTAAACAGCATAATCTATAAACATTGCATATCTACTGACGACAGCGTAAAATCAAGCCTTGTCCAAAACTACAAAACGAGAACAAAAGAGATTTCAAATCTCTGTACCCAGTTTGAGAAAACACTTGATGCAGGTCAGGAAGAAGACAACTTCAATGAATTTAAATCAAATTATGATAAGTACCTCAAAGATTTTAACACTGCACTTAATGCCAGTACCGCAGGTCAGGGTACTTTAGCTGCTGAAATGGCAAATAACGCACTCTTCACACAGTCACAAAAAATTGAAGATAATATAACTGAAATGCAGGATGCGAATCAGAAAGCAATGGATGCAGGTGTTGCAAAACAAAAAAGTGTACATAGTGCAAGCCAGATAACAGGCATTACACTTCTTGTCATTGGTTTAATACTTGGTTTTAGTGTACTCTATATCTGCTATATGTCTATATGTCGTCCCGTTGCAGGTATGAACAAAGCACTTGCTGAAATTATAGAAAACATAAATGCCGGCAATGGCGATCTTACAAAACGACTCAACATCAGAGCAAAAGACGAGATTGGTATAATAGGTGATGATATAAATAAGTTTATTGAAACTTTACAGGAGATTATGAAAAAAATCATCAGCAATACTAACAAGCTTGAAAATATTGTCGGTACCGTATCTAACAAGGTTGTCAAAGCCAATGATAATTCATGTGATATATCAGCAGTTATGGAAGAACTTTCATCTGCAATGGAAGAAGTGTCTGCCACTGTTATCTCGGTAAACGATAACACAAATGATGTAGATTCAAATGTCACAGACCTCTCAGACGAGTCTGTTAAGCTTCTTGATTATGTAAATGAAATGAAAGAGCGTGCAAATGCACTTGAAAAAACAGCTGTAGACAACGGAAATACCGCCAATGAAATTATAAGCGGAATCGTTCAAAGTCTTGAAAAAGCTATTGAAGAAAGCAAGAGTGTTGATAAGGTCAATGACCTTACAAAAGACATATTAGACATATCCAACCAGACAAATCTTCTTGCGTTAAATGCTTCTATCGAAGCTGCAAGAGCAGGTGAAGCCGGAAAGGGCTTTGCTGTTGTAGCTGATGAAATCCGCCAGCTTGCAGATTCAAGCCGTGAAGCAGCAAACAATATCCAAAATATCAACAGTATGGTTATTATAGCCGTTAAAGAACTTACTCAAAATTCAAACCAAATGATAGACTACATAACAAACAATGTTTTGGAAGATTATGTCGGATTTGTCAAATCAGGACACCAGTACAGTGATGATGCTGAGCATGTCACCGAAATAGTAACTAAGTTTAACACTATGGCATCATCTATTAAAGAAGCCATGTCAAATGTTTCAGAGTCTTTAAATGGTATATCTACAGCCGTTGAAGAAAGCACAAACGGAATTACAAATGTTGCAACAAACACAACAGACCTTGTATCCGGCATTGAGGCTATCTCAAATGAGATGCATGAAAATGAGCAGATTGCAAATGAATTAAAGGACGAGGCAGACAGATTTGTTTCTCTCTAATCCCCTATAAGCCAACTTTACATTGCAATATTTATTTTAGTGTTGACACTTATAATTCAATTACCAACTTGCAATGTATCACTTATACTATATAATGTAACAGTTCAGCCTTTCATTTCTTACATTCATAAACCTGCCAGCGAGCTGTCAGTCGCTGCTTTGCAGCTTATGTTTATTTCATTTCAGAAATGAAAGGCTATTCTACCATAAAAAGGTACTTAACAATACAAAGAACAAGCTCGTTGTATTGCCAATCACCTTTTTATGGCTGAACTGTTACAATATAACACAAAAAGAAGCAGCAAAACCTTGCCGCTTCTTTTTATTATATTCACTTTGATGCCTGATTTTATTTTTTAGTTAAGCAGATATTCGCAACCCACATTCAAACTTTAGTCCTCATACAATCTGAACTTCTTTATGTAATCACTCATATCCGCTGCAAGATTTTGCAAATCATTTGCACTATCTCCTATAACATCAATCGAAGCTCCAATCTCCTGAACTGATGCGGATGTTTCTTCTGTGCTTGCTGCATTTTGTTCAGCTATTGCTGAAAGGCTTTCAAGAACCGAACTTACATTATTCTTTGCATTGTTTATCTCATTTATCTGCTTTGAAATACTATCTGTAAGTTCTATAACCTTGTCAGTTTCGTTTGTAAGCCCCTTAAATGATTTTCTTGTATTTCCAAGTTTGTCAATCTGTATTGAAACATCATCACTTACTGTTGCCATTCTCTCAACGCTTACATTGGAGTTTTCCAATAGCTCTGACACAATCCTCTCTATCTCGTCTGCACTGTTCATACTGCTCTCAGAAAGGCTTCTTATCTCATCTGCCACTACTGCAAAGCCTTTTCCGTGTTCTCCGGCTCGTGCAGCTTCTATAGAAGCATTAAGCGAGAGAAGACTTGTCTGGTCAGCTATCGACTGTATCAGCTCAACTGCACTCCTTATAGCTTCCGCCGAAACATTTGTTTTAGATGTTTCTTCTTTAAGCACTGAAATCTCATCTGAAGTATTTTCACTTATCTTAACAAGCTCTTTTAATACTGCCATTGTCTCCCCACTCATATTTTTCATCTTCTCAACTGACTCTGAGAGGTTATTCATCGTATCAGTACATCTGTCTATATCTGCACCAATGTTTATAACACTTTCATTTGCACTCTGGGTATCAGATGCCTGACTTCCTGCCCCATCTGCAATTCCTGTAACAGCTTGTTCTATACTTGAAACCGTATCATCAACTTTTTCTATACTGTCCTTTAATGACACTGATGCATCATCAAGCTTAGAACTATTGTCCATCAAAGCCTTTGCCATTGTTGAAAGTTCTTCTTTAAGAACCAATGCCGACCTTGCCAGCATACCCATCTCGTCATTGTACTTTGCAACCTTATGCACATTTATGTCCCTGTGTGCCAGATCAAGTTCTGCCATACGGTTCATTGAAAATACTACATCCTTTATAGGTGCTGCTATTCTCTTCGGTATAATTATTGCCAGACTTCCCATAATCACAACTACAATAATTATAGCAATCGCAGATCTTGCATACACTTTTCTTACCGGTGCATTTATTTCAGATTTGTCGCAACATAATACCAATGTAAATGCACCGGTATTGCTTGTAAGGTATGAGGCAGTTTTATTTCTCCCTTTATATTTGTAATCAACAAATCCACAATTTTTACTGCCACCGCCTTTATTGAGCATCTTATCTACAATACCTTCAATAACCGGCACATCAACTTTTGAACCAATTTTATTCTCATCCGGATGCCATGCATAATTTTTGTCAGAATCAATAATATACATATATGATGTTGACAATCCCTCTATCCTGGCTCCTTTCAAAGCATTTCGCAATGCAACCTTTGTAAGTACGACATTCTTGCCACTTCTGTCAATCTGCTTGTCAAAAGATTCTCCTAAAGTTTTGACAACATCACTCATCGTCGATTTTGTATTGCTTTGCAATGTTTTACTCACATACGGAACTACCAACAATGCAATAAGTATAACTGTAGCAAATATGCTGATATATACAAGAGATGCAATCCTCGTAACTATTGATCTTGACTTCTTTATCCCGGATTTCTGTTTTTTATTTTCCACCACATTCTTTTCAGTCGGATTTTCATTTGTCTTTGTAAATGACTCTGTTTTCTTTTTTACCTTATTTTCTTTTAATGTCATTTTTAAGATTTTTTTCATGATTATCCCCTCCATCTATATGTTTCTCACGGCAGACACCATGAGTATCGTGCCTATAATAATGCATTTCATCCAAACAACTTCGTTCTTTAGCCCTTATTTTATAACAAACTGCACAAAATTTCAATATTTTTAAGCAATTATCCTTAAGACTATTTATTCAACTTCACCAACACAAAAATCCCCTCCGCCTGTTGTGACGGAGAGGATAAATATCCATATAAGGTTTAACTTTAAATTTTGTTTAGTTAGTCAATGCTTTTTCTAATGAACGACGAGTTGCAGCTTCGTTCTCACACCACTTAAGGCACTTATCGTAACCATATGCTGCTGTATCTTTCTTCATCTTCTGAACACACTTATTGTACTCAGCATCTGTCTTAGCATAAATCGCTTTCCAAGAGTTCTCTTTGATAGATGTTGTAACCTGTGCCCATGTTGTCTTTAACTCATCATCCTTAGCACTTGCTGAGTAAGATGTTGCAGGTGCAACTACATAGTTTCCACCCTTTTCCATGTACTCGTTAAGGTTCTTACATCCTGTCTTGTTGACCCAATCCTGCTGAATCTTATACTCAGGAGTCTGAACATTAGATTTCCAGTTATCACTGTTGTATGTTTCACCGTTTGAATCAGGGTTCTCTGCATCGTTAGCCCATGTAGAGAATGCTGCCTGGATACTTCCATCCTGGAATGATCCCTTATGCTTCTCCATCTTTGTCTTACCATCGGCATGAGTCTTTTTACCAAGCTCTGTAAAGTATGTGTTACCATCCTTATCGTAATTCCATGTTTCACCCTTAGGACCATACTGATATACCATACGACCTTCCGGAGTTGCAAAGTAGTTGATAATTTCCATACATAAATCAGGGTACTCTGTCTTAGCACCGATTGTTGTAACACGGTCGCCACCCTGTGTATTCATACCATAAACGATAGGTTTAGCTTCGTCAGGTTTCATACAGTACATATACTTACCTGCTTTAAGATGTGCGTCTGTGTTAAATCCAAGTGAGCCTGAGTAGTTGAAGATTGAGAATAATACACCACCACTCTTAACCTTAGCACTCATCTGATCATATGTCTGTGTCATCGAATCAGGATCTACAAGACCTGCACGATATAAGTCATTGTAGAACTTAAGCATCTGGAGGTATGGTCCGTTATCCTCAAGTGCGTCATGGAACTTACCTGTCTGAGGATCATATAATCCGATACCCATCTCATCATAACCATAGTAAGCTGTAACTGTAGACTTAACATACATAACCATTCCGTCATCCCAGTCAGACCAGAGTGAAACGGCATATGTAGGATTTCCGTTATCATCCTTAGGACAAATTTCGTGCATCTTAATAAGCATATTCTTGAATTCATCAAGATTTTTAACCTTCGGGTAACCCATCTTCTTATATAAATCCCAACGAGTATCCCATGTATAGAAGAATGCATCATGATCCTTACTGCTGGTTGCTATACTGTGTCCAAGACCATAAGTAGTATCTCTTTCGCCATCTGTAATCGTCTTTGTAAGACCACTGTTCTTCTTAAGAGCATCTGACATATGTTTCTTAATATATGGTCCGCAGTCTGTAAGAAGATCATCTTCGTTCCAGTCGAGGAGAAGGTTGTTCTTAACAGCATCTACATAATCCTTTGAATCACTTCCCCAGATAACGATGTCTCCAAGGTCACCTTTCTGGGCACGTGTCTGGTAAACACCATCTGCATCAGGAATAATATTAAGCTCAACATTGAACTTTTCTTTAAGCACATCTGCTCCCCATCCTGTCTGCATACCCTGTGTGTTAGCCAACTGGCTGTAAACATCTAATTTAACGACGCCGTTTTTCTTTTTAGTACCACATCCGGAAAGCACTGACGCAGAACCTACAACCATACTGCCTGCAAGCAATACAGAAAGCATTTTTTTACTAAATGCACCTTTTCTCATAATTTTCCTCTTTTCTGTGTTGTATAATAAATCTCATATAAATTTGTGCACAACACAGCACAAATTCATTTGTCTTATGTATATATTTTACATTTTCAAGGACAAATGTGCAATATTTTTAAGCACTTTTATTACCCTCACTTTTTTTGAAACTTTATATTATTATTTCTACATTTTTTGTTTACATATAGTTTATTCATTCTTTTTTGCTTTTTTAGCAAGTTTTTCATAATCTATAGTCTCATATTCAGACACATCTACATCTTCTTCGGTTTCTTCTTCCTCATCATCAGAACCGCTGTTATCTTTTTCAATCCGGAGGAATATTGGTTTTGCCATTCCGCTTATCGTAAACATTATACATACCGGTCCAATAATAAGTCCAATAAACTCTGTTGTTCCCGACCATACAAACAACAGGATTTCAAATGCGACAACTAAAAATATAAGTATTGTTTTCTTAAAATATCTGAGAGAAATCGTAAATGAATTTCTAAGCGTATTTATAACAGTATTCTCATATCTTCCCATAAGTGCATACGCATAAACATAATGCGTAAATAATAATATCAGACCCAGTATAAAGACTATAAGAAACATTATATTTGAATCTTTGACATTATTAAAAAGCTGGAAATCAAGATACAGTGCATATACTGCAAATGTCTGTATTATACCTGCTATTCCGCCCTTAAAAAAACTCGCTTTAAACTCTTTAAAGAAAGGTTTAAATATATAACCCTCCTCGTCATCCACCATTTTAAGCGTAATCGAAAATGCCGCCACCGATGCAGCTCCCATAGTAAATGCACCTATGATACCACATGGTATCCAAAACAATCCAAGCCACTTCGGAAAAGCAAGTGCCAGCAAAAGCGGCAGACTGCAAAAGAGCCATAAAAAATTGAGTTCGAGCACATCCACAAGTCTTGTGCCAAATTTGTATAACGGGCTTTCAAAGAAACCATTTTTGAACATATAAATATTATCCCTCATTTCTGCACACGTTTTTTGTGCATATTAAGTTTGTGTCAAGTGTGCTCAGACACAAATCTTGTGTGCGAAAAATCTTGCATATATGGATTTTTCACACTATCCCCCCTATCTGACTGTAAATTTTTTAATGGGTGACTGTTTACACAATCACCCATTTATAAAAACTATAATCAGATTATCAAATCTTGAGTTAAATTGCAATACCTTACAGCATCAACCCTTAACCGCACCAAGCATGATACCTTTCTCGAAGTATCTCTGCATAAACGGATATACGCAAAGGATAGGAATAACTGATATCATTGAGATAGTGTACTTAATAACCTTTGAGTTCATAGCCTGTTCCATTGCATTCTTAGCTGTAGATGAATCTGCACTGTCCATCAATGTACCGAGGTTTGATGACTGGTTCAGGTAAATGTAAAGTCTATGCTGCAATGTAAAGAGTTTTGAATCACTCATAAGTATTAAAGAATCCTGGAATGAGTTCCAATGACCTACCGCACCGAAAATTGCGATTGTCGCAAGGATTGGTTTACTAAGAGGCCATATAAGTTTCCTAAATACCATCATATATGAAGCACCATCAATAAATGCACTTTCCTCAAGTTCCGCCGGAATCGACTCTATGTATGTCTTTACCAGAATGATATTATACGGAGCCACAATAGCAGGTATAATATATGCTGAGTAATGATTTGTCATACCGAGCATTGCAAAGTTCATGTACCATGGAATAAGACCTGCATTAAAATACATTGTAATAACAAGGAAACGATACCAGAAACTTCTGTGCCACATTTCCTGTTTTGTAACAAGATAACCGATAAATGCTGATGCAATTACCATAAGTGCAGTACCAATAAGTGTTCTTGATACTGATATGATAAATGCTGAACCAAGGTCACTAACCTCTTTAAGTGCAAGGTAATTTTGAATATTAAATCCCTTTGGCCAGAAGTTTACGATACCTCTCTGAACATAATCATTCCTTGATACTGTATTTACAAACAGATACCAGAATGGGAATATACATGTAACTGTAAACAAAGTAAAGAACAAATAGTTAAAAATATAAAATACTATATCACCAGGTGTAAGACGATATTTTCTTTTATGCTTCTTTTCATACTCTCTTTCTCTCTTAGCATCTTCTTTTTCCTGTTTTGTCTTTGCCATATCGTACTCACCTCCTATATGATACTCTCACCACGAAGCAGCTTAGATGCTCCATTGGCAACAAACAACAATACTACGGATATTACTGATTTAAACATACCTACAACCGTTGACAACGGAATACTTCCGCTGCTTCCCATACCTAACTGGTAAACATAAAGGTCAAGAACTCTGATTGACTGTGCGTTCTGTGCGTTTGTGAAGCAGAGATACTGGTCAAGACCGTTTGTAAGGATGTTTGCGATTGACATAAGTAAAAGTACAAAGAATGTTGGCAGAAGTCCCGGAAGTGTAACATGCCACATCTTCTGGAATCTTCCGGCACCATCAACCGTCGCCGCCTCATAAAGACTCTGGTCGATACCTGAAATACCTGCTATATAGATGATGGCACTCCAGCCGACACCTTTCCATGTGCCCCACGCCCACATCTTAATCCACATATGTGAGTCAGCCATCAGATAGTTCTTACCCTGTGCATTCTGTGCTAACATTCCAAACTCTTTCATGAATGTATTGATGAAACCATCTGTAGAGAAGATAGCTATAGCTATAGCATATACAAGTACCCAGCTTATGAAGTTAGGGATTGTTGTAAATGTCTGTACAAAACGACGGAATCTGAGACTCTTAATCTCGCAGAGAAATACAGCGAACATCATAGGAATCCAGCTTGTCAATACATTTAACATACTAAGACCAAGTGTATTTTTAATAACATTTATAAGGTCACGCCTTGTAGCTTCATTCTTAAATAAATATGTAAACCACTTAAAACCTACAAAATTGCTCATTGATAAAGTTCCACCGGCTTTGTAATCGAAGAATGCATATCTCCAGCCCCAAAGTGGTAAGTAGCAGAATACGAAAGCAAGTGCTGCAAATGGAAGGAACATAAGGAAGAGCTTATATTTTGATTCCATTTCAAATTTCTCATTCTTGTCTGCCTTAGGCATACCCGCCATAAGGATAAGTGTTGTAACAAGAAGTATAATTGCAAATACTGCATATAAAATCATTCCATTAGGGAATACAGGTTTTACGCGTTTTACATTTTCACTGTTCTGAATCATGTTGTAACTTATATAACAAAAGACAACACCGACAATCTCAGCTAACGAACCGCCAAAAGAAAACTTAAGTCCAAGTCTCTGTAATCTGAGATTTCCTAATGACATACATCCCCCTGCAATCGCAAGACAAATACCGAGCATCAATATAAGTGAACCGATAAATACTACAACAAATACAGTTTCATCAACCCATTCCATACGAAGTGCTCTGCTTGCACCGTCTGTAAGACTTGAGTATGAAACACCTGATGTAAACAATGAAATCGTGTCGTCGATCAATTTTGTAATTCTTGATGGACTAAATGCAGGAAAGAACGCTGCAACTATGGCTAAAATAGTAACAAGTCTCTGAACTATATAAACATAGTCTAGCTTGCCTCTCCCTTCTTTTTTTTCTTCTTTCATAATGACCTCCTAAGTTATGATTGGATAATCTTTTTGGCTATATAAATCTTTTATAACCATTTATCTTTTATCTGACCTTCTTCTTGATTTAATTATATAAATTTGGGGTGTAAAATACTACCACAAATTATTGACCGAAAATACATTTATTTTTCATACAAGTTTAATATTAGTTTATTTTTTGAATGTATTTTTAATATATTTCAATAACCTGTATATTTACTGATATATACATTTTCCTTTAAGCACCTACACCGCAGATACACATCAAAAAAACTGCCGCATCAGCACGATACGGCAGTTTTATTTAAACATTTATTATCCTTATAATAAATCCTAACTAAAGGTCATATGTTTTTATTTCTGATTAGTTTTTCTTTTTCTTAACGAATACTATAACACCTGCGACAACTACTACTGCAACAACTACAACTACTGCAACTGCTGTTGTGTTTGTACCTCCATTACTTTCAGTACTGCTTGTTGATGAAGTTGATGATGATGCACTTGAGTCTGCTGCCGGTGTAGGAGTAGCTGCAACTGCATTAGGATTGTCATTTGTAAATCCGCTTATAGTAAATGTAATCTGGATAGAATCAGATGGGCAAAGGATTGAAGGATTTTCAAACTGATCCTTTTTGTATGTATTTGTGCAGTCAAACTGGTAAAGTTTAACAAGCTCTGTATCCTCGTTTGTATAAGGCTCTCCTGAGAATGCCTCTCTGCCGTCGATAGACATCTTTACATCTGAAATCTTAACTGTGCCGTCTTTGATAGCACTGATAGGAATATCTGTTGATGCGTAAATCATTGATATAGGGTTTGCATCAAGGTCTGTGTCGATACAACCGTTAAGACCTGTTACACCGATAGTGTAAGTACCGTTTCCTGTAATCTCGGCATCAGTAACGGTTCCGTCCTTCTTTAATACTTTTCCATCTTTTGACTGAAGAATACTTGCATAATCATTTCCTGCAAGGTCAGTTCCCTTTACACCTAATGTAGGGCTGAACCACTGATCACGGAAAATCCATGTATTCTGCTGCTGAAGTCCGAAGTATGCATGATATGTTCCATCAGGATTAAATTTTGCTTTACCTGCTTTTTCACCGTCTTTTGTACACTGTGGTTTTACTGCCGCATTTGCTGCATTTGGTACTGCACCAACCGTAAGTGCCATTGCGAGAGCACATCCTGCGATTGCTGCTGAAATTTTTCTTAAAGATTTTCTCATAGTAAATCTTCCTCCTATACTTTTTTGTCCGGTGACCTTACTTTTACCTGATAATCATATAGCCACCACATTTCCAATATCTTAACATAATTCTAGGGGTAAATACCGTAAAATAAAACCATACTTTTTTGACATATTTACCCCTAGAATTAGTTAAATTATTTGATTTTAAGCAACATTACTCCCCAAAAACAAACGGCATCATTATTGTTATTTTTGTTCCTTTTCCAAGAGTGCTGTCTACCGTAACTCCAAACTGCTCTCCATATTGCAGCTTAAGTCTTTGATTTACATTGCTTACACCTATATGACCTTTTTCTGCCGCCTCACCTGAATTTATGGCATATCTCAATTTTCCAAGCTGATAGTAGTCCATTCCGACACCGTCATCCTCTATTGTCACGACGATGACTCCCACATCACGTCTCACATGCACTGTAAGATTTCCGCCATCCTCACTTGACTCCAGACCATGCACAAAGGCATTTTCAACAAACGGCTGTATTATAAGAGGAAGAACTTTTGCATCCTGCTCCACATCATCATCAACGATAACCTGCGAATGTATCCTGTCTCCAAACCTGTAATTTTGTATTTTTAAATAATATTCTATAAGCTGGACTTCCGATTTAAGAGTGACCTTTTTGTCGCTTACCTGAATATTTCTTCTCATTATCTTTGCAAGCATCTTTACAAGTTCCTCTATTTCAGGCTCCTTGTTTATTTTTGCTTTCATTCTTATTGTTTCGAGTGTGTTGTAAAGGAAATGCGGGTTTATCTGACTGGCAAGCATCTTAAATTCCACTTCTCTTTGTTTCGTATGAATCTTTTCTTTCTGAACCTGTTCCTCAACAATTTTTTGCATAAGTTCACGATTGTCATCACGCATCTTTTCAACTTCCCTATAAAGTTCAGCAATCTCGTCAGTCCCCTCAATAGGCGTAACCTTATCATATTCTCCAATAGCAACATAATGCATCTGTTTACGCA
Organism: Clostridium sp. AF34-13; assembly: GCF_003477845.1. NCBI lineage: Bacteria > Bacillati > Bacillota > Clostridia > Eubacteriales > Clostridiaceae > Clostridium > Clostridium sp. AF34-13. The sequence goes on along the minus strand of NZ_QUEB01000016.1, from coordinate 51,670 downwards.
AAAGCTCCATTCTGTTTGAATACATTTTGGAAAACACAAGTATCAGAATAACTGACGCAAAAAGCCCTACGATAACAGCAGTATAACTTTTCAGGCTGTTAATATTTATACTTGATGTAAGATCCTGAACTCTCTCTATCGTTGTAATTGTAAAATGCGGCGGGTCTTCATACTCATATCCCTTTATCCGTGGATATATCTTATTGTAAACAAGAAGATAGTCTTCAACTCCGACCGTAATCTGTCCTGCATACTCATGCTGCTTCTTTTTTTTAAGCCGTTCTGCCAAAAACGGTGTATCATCATCCATGGCATAATTTGTATATATTATTTCACTATCATTATATAAAAGCACCGTATGCATAGAACGGTCTGAAATGGTATCTATAATAAAATCATTTTGTAACTGCACACACAATACCGCTATAATCTTTCCATATTTGTCCTTCATCGCCCTTGTTACCTGGATATGTTTCTGTCTGGTAGTTCGTCCAACGCCATAATTCCAGCATACATCTCCGTTTCTTTCAATCGTCGGCTTATACCAGTTCTCTGTCTTTACGGCATCACCCAGATAAAAGAAATACTTATTTGCACTTATCGGCTTATTATCAACAAATATCTTTATATCAGATATATCTCTTTTATAATAAGACAGATAGCGGTCAATAATCCCAAGTCTTGCATTGCACTCGTTTTCAAAATCAGATATGCTGTCGTAAGTTTTTCTTGTAACATCATTGACTGCCGAACTTACATATAATTGATTTAACACATCAACGGCCACAGTCATTGACTCTGAAATCTGTCGTTTTAGTATTTCAATCTCACTTTCCTGAGTATTTTTATTTAATTTTATCATGTTAGATTGATTTTTTGCATTTGTATATAAACTTGCAGCTATAAAAGGGAGCATTCCACCTATAATATATATAAGAATCATCCTGTTATGCAGTCTCAGTCCGCCTTTAACTTTATTCTTAATTTTTTGTTTTAATCCCATTGCTATATTTCCTTAACTTTTATTTTTATGTATGACCTATTATTGCCATTTTTTTATTTTACCATATTTATACTATTATTTATAGAAAAAATTTGCCATTATTTGAATTTTATTTTATACTTATATATATTTTTGTAAGGTGTTTTAACTAATGGTATTTTTAGTTTTCCACCTAAGTATAATAATTTGGGTAAAAGCCTTTTTGGGGGCAGAATGGAGTTTTATATGTTTAATAAGAAAAAGAAGAAGAAAATATTTATTTTTTTTGAAGCCGCACTTGCACTTTCAATATGCTGTTTTGCAGCCCGTATGATAAAGGCACACGCCTCATCAACCGACTCTGCCGACAGCTTACCTAATAAATTTATCAGCATTTTCTCGGAAACATTTTCGGATAATTCATCATCAAACGGCTCACCATCAGACAACACAACCGATGTGACACCTGAAGCCACCCCGGAACCTACGATTCCTGCAGCCCTCGAGGGTACAGTTACGGAATCTCACACCACATCCGCCACGACTTCTGCCGTGTCTATAGAATGGACACCAGTCGAAGATGCCGAGGGTTACAGTCTCACCCTTACATATAACAACAATACAACTACAATCGAAACTACTGAAAACACTTACAATATAACAGATTTGTCACCTGCAACAGTTATTTCTTATCATCTGAGCTTTTATAAGACAATTTTAGGTCAAAAAGTTTACAGTTCTCCATCTGCAGAGTTTTCCACAAGTTCTTCCGTGACAAAAGTCACCGGATTGACACTTACAGATAGGACTTCACCTTTAGAAGATAACGGTCAGGTTACTTTGAGCTGGGATGCCATGAGCAACGCTCTTTACAATGTTTACTACAAACAAAAAAATGCTTCTGACTATACTTTAGCCGGAACTGCAACAACCAATTCACTCGTTATATCACAGCTTAAAGCATCTGAAAACTATGATTTTTATGTTCAGGCATATTGTCTTTCACCGGACAATGTTGGCAAAGCCTCAGATGTTATTTCCGTTACAACGCTCCCTTACACAGTATATGGTTTTTCTGCTGACTCGGAAACGGAAACACAGATTGACCTTTCATGGGACGAAAATACAAGCGGTAATTACTACAAAATATACAGAAGTGTCAATGACGGACCTGCAGAATTTCTTTTACAGACTGAACAGACATCCTATTCGGACACGAATCTGGAACCCGGAACTGTCTGCTCATATCAGATTTCTGTCGTAAACACAACTACAGGACTTGAGAGTACATTAACCAGTGTTTTGCGTTGTGCATCACGCCCAACTGCCGTAACAGGTGCAGCTATAGAAAAAAGCACTGCTACGACCATCTCTTTTAACTGGGAGCAAAATACCTCTGCTACAGGATATATTATATATAGAAAAAAGGGGGCCGGTTCATATGTATATCTCACAAGCACGACTGAGACATCATATACAGACACTTCCCTTGCATCAGGTTCAAATTACAGATATAAACTTCTTGCATATGCAGATACCGAACAGCATCCAAGTTTAAGCTATTCTAATGAAATAAAAACTTCTACTTTACCTGCAAGACTTACGGTAAAAGGAAAAGCCGGCTACGGAAAACTCAGGCTTTCATGGACTGCCACCACAGGTGCGAGCGGTTACTATATTTATCAGCTTAAAGCTGGCAGTTACGAACTCATAGATACCTTAGAGGGCAAATCAAATGTATCTAAAGTTTACGAAAGTATGACTATAGGCACTTCCTACAAATATAAAGTAACTGCTTATAGAAATGCATTCAGTCAGAAATTTATCGGTCAGAATTCTGTTGTAACAACCGTAAAACCGGTAAAAACAAAGAAAACACTTACAACACCAAGTTACTACTCCACAAAGAAAGCACTGACTTCAAGTTATGCGTGGAGCAAAGTTCCTTATGTTAAAAAATATGCTAATTACAAAAAATGCATAACCATCCCCGGTATCCGTTCAACAAATGTTGCCGGATTTGAGAGTACAAAAATGTGTCCTCAGGCAATTACATTTGCCGGAAAATATCTGCTTATAACAGCATATGACACTTACTCAGAAGAAAAATCAGTAATATATGTAATGAACAAATACAACAGAAAACTGCTTACGGTTATCGTACTTCCAAACAAGACACATGGCGGCGGCATATGTTATGACGGCAAGACCGTATGGGTTACAAACGGTCAAAAGATAAGCGGTGTTGCTTTTACTGACATAAACTGTGCGGCATCCAAAAAACTTGCCTACAAAGAAGTTGAATATACTAAAACACTTGCAACAAACTATAAGTGTTCATTCCTTACATATTATAAGAAGCAGATTTGGACAGGTAACTTTGAATATACAAAAAATGGAACACTCAGAAGTTACACTATTCTCAATCCAAATTCAGAAAATACAACATTAAAAGAGCGTTCAAGCGTAACCATCCCTCCTGCAGTTCAGGGTATCACTTTTGCAACCGGCGGAAAGCTTATCGTTTCAAGAGCATACGGATATACAAATGAGCTTGACATTTACAAACCGGCAAAACCGGGAACAACTTCCATGCGTCTTGGCAAGAGACTAAAAAAGATAACAATGCCTGCATTAAATGAGGGAATCGCCATAAACGGTGCATATTTATATGTAAACTTTGAATCAGGTCTTCCGGGTTCACTCGCACTTAATCATATGGATCGTATCCTCGCACTCAAACTTAAGGCGATATTAAAGTAAACTGATGCCGCTTTCTAAAATGCTGCAATACACGGCATCAGTCTGCAGCGAAACAAACAATAAAATACCTAAATTAAAGCGAAGCACTTATATAAATGCTTCGCTTTAATTTTAATGTTTTGCTTTTATATTATTTAATTGATATTAACAACACTTCACAGATTAATCAATCTTAAACTGAACCTGTATCGGCTCTTTAAGTGGTTTTCCGTTTAAAGACTTTACATTTGTCGTAATGTTTAAAATATAAGATTCATTCTGTGCGTATGCCTCCATAGGCTCTATTTCTATCTCATTTTCAAGTGAATTATATCTTATAGCAGTCTTTAACGGCGAAAGATTTAATGATGTAACATAAAGATTTACATTATTTACCGTCTTAGGATCAAGTGGAACATTAAACTTAATCTTCCATACAAAATTGCCTGTCTTAAACTTGAGATCCTGCTTTACCTTATTTTCCATACCTGCACTCATGGACTCAAACTCCAAATAGTTTGCCATACCTTATCCCCTGCCTTTCATTATGTATATTAAAATAATTTTATTTTTATCTTATAAGGCTTCATGCTCCACATGAAGTATTTTTCCAATTTAGATATATCTCGCAATTTCTATTACAATTCTATCACAATTATTTTCTTTTGAATAGTGTTTTTGAACACAAGATTTGTTATACTATATATAATATGGTTAGGTAATTGCGAAGCTAACTATATGCTGTGATAATTGCACACTTGTAACACTATCAGATAAATTCTTTTGGATAGTGTTATGAGCAAGCAGCAGAGCGGATTACGAATATCCGTTTAACTAGCAGATTACAAGAGTTCCGCAAATATCTATATGTAGATGAAGAAAGGAAAAAGAATGAGCAAGATAAATTTTAAACCAGGCAACATGATATATCCGCTTCCTGCGGTCATGGTTTCATGTGGTGATATTGAAACAGAGTCAAATATCCTCACTGTTGCATGGACAGGCACCATATGTACTAATCCGCCGATGGCATATATATCAGTCCGTCCTGAGAGATATTCCTATGACATGATTAAAAAATCAGGTGAATTTGTGATAAATCTCACAACCGAACAGCTTATAAAAGCCACCGATTTTTGTGGTGTACGCTCCGGCAGGGATGTAGATAAATGGCTCAAATGTAATCTCACAAAAGAAAAATCCGACACTGTAAAATGTCCTCTTATTGCCGAGTCCCCGGTAAACATTGAGTGCAAAGTGACTGAGATAAAAGAACTTGGCTCTCACCATATGTTTATCGCCGATGTAACCGCCGTCCATGTCGATGAGAGTTATATGGATAAAAACAATTCATTCCACCTAAATGATTCAAACCTGCTCGCCTACTCACACGGTTCCTATTTTGGACTTGGAAATGAACTGGGAACCTTCGGCTACTCTATCCGAAAAAAGAAGGCAGCGGCAAAGAGTTCACAAAAAGCTGAAAAAAAGTCACACACGGACAAAAAACGAATTGTTAAAGAAAAAAAGAGTATGTCTCAAAAAGTAATGGCAAAGCAAAACATAAAACACAGCAAAACAACTGTAAAAAACAAACGAATAAAAAAACATAAATAAAAGCACTTACAAAATATAAGACAAAACTTACCGTTTAAACATTATAGCCGGTAACAAAACAGTACCTCAAAACATAAAATTATTATACAAAGAGAGAAGGCAGCCGTATGAAAATAATTTATATAAAAATCAAAAATTTTAAATCAATATCAGAACTTGAAATAAACGACATTGAAAATGCACTTATCCTTGTCGGTAAGAACAATACAGGTAAAACCTCCATAATAGATGCTATACTTTTGGCATCAAACTTAAAAGCTGCATCAGAACATGAGTTTCTCGATATAAACAAACCCATCGAGATTTCCATGCAGATAGAGTTTACCGAAGATGATCTTAATTATTATTATTCAAGAGGAATTTTGTGCAAGGCAAATAATTTTGAAAAGTGGTTTGAAGAATTCAAAGAAAAGATACCTTCTTATAATAATGGAATTGTATCTTTTACTTTCCACAATACCCCAAACGGTGCAACACGCTACAGTGACGGTTTCAGCAAACACAATCCTTATATCGAAAAGATATTTCCACGCATTTACCACATCGACCAGACACGCAATCTCGATGCATTACAAAATGATGTGTTTAGTTTTTATGACAAGGAATCTTTTCAGAAACTTAAAGACAATGAGTGTACCTTTGACCCAAAAAGGAAATGTAACCGCTGTTTCCAGTGTATAGGACTCATCAACAAAAAAACACCTGAGGAGCTGACGCTTTTTGAGACTATACGCCTGCTTCAGTTCAAACTTTTCCACACAAACCTCAGTGCGTTTGAGCATAAAGTCAATGAATATTTTCGTGCTAACGGCAGTCCGTCACAGGAAATACGCTACGAATTAAATTCAAATATCGACAATCTCCTCAAGGTAGAAACAAAAGTCTACAATAAAGAAAGAGAAAAGATAATCGGCTCACTCAATGTACTCGGTGAGGGACTAAAAAGCATCTACACACTCTCATTACTTGAGGCATATATTGATGAGAAAGACACTCTCCCATGCATAATACTTATGGAAGACCCTGAGATTTATCTTCATCCTCAGCTTCAGAAAGTGGCGAGTGAAATCTTATATAACCTTTCAAAGAAAAATCAGGTTATCTTCTCAACTCACTCACCAAACCTGATATTCAACTTCTCAACAAAACAGATACGGGAAGTTATATTAAATGAAGAATATTATACTGATATAAGAAAAAATACTGACATTGACATGATACTCAATGACCTCGGATATACGGCAAACGACCTTATGAATGTCAGTTTTGTATTTATCGTTGAGGGCAAACAGGACAGCAACCGTCTGCCTCTCCTGCTCAAAAAATATTACTCTGAGATTTATGACGAAAACGGGCAGTTGCAGAGGATTACAATAATTCCGACAAACAGTTGCACCAATATAAAAACTTACGCAAACCTTAAATATATAAACAAACTTTACCTTAAAGACCAGTTCCTTATGATAAGGGACAGCGACGGCAAAAATCCAAAATATCTAAAAAAACAGTTGTGCAGTTACTACACACAGCGTGCAAAAGAAGATGTTGGAAACCTGCCGAGAGTAGAGCCAAAAAATGTTCTTATATTAAAATATTATTCCTTTGAAAATTATTTTCTCGACCCAAAAATAATGTCAAGGATAGGAGTAATAAAATCAGAAGAAGATTTTTATAACATACTTTTCAAAAAGTATAAGGACTATCTGTATAAGCTTACAAGTGTCAAAAAAATGCAGCGTGTCATCGGCAAACACATAAAGACAAAACAAGACATAAAAGACAACATTGAAAACATAAAAATTTATGTACGCGGTCATAATCTTTTCGATATATTTTACGGCAGGTATCATGGAACGGCAGAACAGGAAATATTACAAAAATATATTGATGTTGCACCAAGAGACACCTTTAAAGATATATTTGATGCTATAGATGCTTTTGTTTATTTTGAAAACAGAAAGAAATAAAATACTTTGTAACAGTTCTACCTAAAAAGATAATAAACAATAAAATAAGCAAGCTTATTTATTGCCAATTATCTTTTTTGTGCTGAACTGTTACAAAGACTTAAACTTTTCTTAATAAAATTTAGGTTGACATAACTGTACATTTGACTATAATAGTTTTATGTGTTGAACTCTGCCTATTGTGATTAAATCACTGTTTTTCAGGGCATTTTACCAACACATATATATACTGCTCACACTTATGTGTGTTTGGCAGCTATATTTTTACAAAAGTACAGATATGTATAAAAAAAGATTTACTTGAATATAACAGACTTAATATAGATAGAAAAATAAATAAAAATCCGTTCTAATGAGGTGTAAAATGGAAAATCAGTATATTATAAAAGGTGGCACCCCTCTCAAAGGTGAGGTAACAATCGGAGGTGCAAAAAATGCAGCATTAGGTATTCTTGCCGCTGCTATTATGACAGACGAAACAGTAACTATCGAAAATCTGCCTGATGTCCGTGACATAAATGTATTATTACAGGCAATAGAGGGAATCGGTGCAACAGTTCAGCGTATCAACTCTCACACTGTCAAGATTAACGGTAGTACCATAGGTAATATCACCATAGATTATGATTCAATCAGAAAAATCCGTGCATCCTACTATCTTTTAGGTGCGTTACTCGGAAAATACAACAAAGCACAGGTAGCTCTCCCTGGCGGCTGTGACATAGGAAGTCGCCCTATTGACCAGCATTTAAAGGGCTTTAGGGCACTTGGTGCAACAGTTACCATTGAACATGGCATGATAAACACATTTGCTGACTCACTCGTTGGAAATCATATATTCCTCGATGTTGTATCAGTAGGTGCAACGATAAACATTATGCTTGCTTCATGTATGGCAGAAGGCCGTACAGTCATTGAAAATGCTGCAAAGGAGCCACATATCGTTGATGTTGCAAACTTCTTAAACAGTATGGGTGCAGACATCAAAGGTGCCGGTACAGACAAAATCCGTATAAATGGCGTGAGCAAACTTCATTCGAGCGAGTATTCTATAATTCCCGACCAGATTGAAGCTGGTACTTTTATGGTCGCTGCTGCCGCAACTCACGGTGATGTCCTTATCAAAAATGTTATCCCTAAACATTTAGAGGCAATTTCCGTTAAACTTATCGAAATCGGTGCAACCGTTGAGGAATACGATGATGCAGTCCGTGTATCTGCCGACCACCGTCTCGGTCACACTCAGGTAAAGACTCTCCCATATCCTGGATTTCCTACGGATATGCAGCCACAGATTGCCACTCTTCTCGCTCTTTCAGAGGGTACAAGTACGGTTACGGAAAGCATATTTGAAAACCGTTTTAAATATGTTGATGAACTTGCCCGTATGGGAGCTTCAATAAAAGTTGAGGGCAATGTTGCCATTATCGAGGGTGTTGAGGGCTTTACAGGTGCGGCTATTTCTGCCCCTGACCTTCGTGCCGGTGCTGCACTCGTCGTTGCCGGTCTTGTTGCAGAAGGCTACACTACTATTGATTCAATACACTTTATCGAACGCGGTTACGAAAACTTTGAGGGAAAAATAACCGCTCTAGGTGCGTCCATGGAAAAGATTCCGGTTGATGATGAACGTGCCGTGATGAAATTTAAATTAAAAGTCGGTTAAACCTATATAAGGGCAAGCATCACGCTTGCCCTTGCTTATAATGAGGGGGTGTATTAAAATCAGGCATTTATTTAAAGATTATTATCAGATTTTACAGGTGCATTATGACGCTTCTCCTGATGTCATTAAAGCAGCTTATCGCAAGCTCTGTACCCTGTATCATCCTGATACCAGCCACAACCCAAATGAAGACAAAAGAATGCTCGATATAAACGAAGCCTACAGCATACTTTCAAATCCTGACAAACGGACAACCTATCATAAACTCTGGCTTCAAAACCGTACAGACCGCTCAAGACAGGTTCACCCCGCTTCTGCTTTTAATGCATCTTTATCAGACATATCGGCAAAGGATGTACTTGACAGATTTTTTCATGCACTTCTTACAAAAAACTGGAAAAACGCTTATGCCTGTCTCACTCTTGAGGACCAGGAACACTTTACCCTTGACGAATTTTCTGCCTGGAAAGATGCAGTAAATTCATGTTTTGAGATGCAGGATTACAGAATTTCTTTTTATAAAAATTATAGCAAATGCCGCATTGAAGGTACCGTATATCCTTTTGTAAAGGAATTTGCAGTCACGATAACTGATACCGACCTTCAGCTTTCACAGACTTCCCAAAATATGTCTCACAAATATGTTGCATATGACGGAAATTCATGGAAAGTATGTCTCGGTATGCACTCTCTTAAACAAGCAACATTAAAATTTAAGCTGATGGCATCAAGAAGACAAAATTATGACCCGATTATGATTTATAATAATGCTGTATCAAGAACAGACCCACTTACCGGACTGCTAAGTGAAAAAGGCTTTTATGACGATTCATTTAAAGAGATAGAACGACATAAACGCTACCATAATCCGGTCAGTTTTGCCGTCTTTCAGATAGACTGCTACAGACCGGAGCGTGAAATCTACTGTCTTTGCCAATGTGCAAGTATTTTAAAAACGGAATGTCGTATAAATGACATTATAGGCCGTCTCGGAAATAAGCAGATAGTATGTCTTTTTGCCGAGACAAATGAAAAACAGGCAGAAGCAGCCGTAAATAAATTTTTAAAGTCAATAAAAATACGGCAGAGCGAGCCTTTCACCGTAAATGCAGGAATATTGCAATACAACCGGATTCATTCTCTTGAAGATACCGTTTTTACCATATCGTCGAATGTCAGTAAACAGCAGAACACGATAAAAATGAACAATACATAATGTACTCTCTGAATCTTCTGAACGAAGAATTTCGAGATGGATTTTCGATATACAACGAGAAAATTGAAACAGTATATCGGAAAAGCATCCGAAATGACCCGGTTTAAGAAGATACCTAGAGTACATCACATAAATAAGGGGGACTAAGTATGAATATGACTACTGCAAAAAGAACGACAAATAAAATATTTAAAATAGCCGTTTTAAGTATTTTAATAATAGCCGCCGCTGCTCTTTACCTTCCGTCAGAGTCATCGGCAGCTACAAAAAAAACAACTTTAAAAACAAAATCAGCAACAATATATGTAAACGGAAAATACACTATCTCACTTAAAAACAAACTTAAAAATGCTACTTATTTTTATACTTCAAACAAAACATCAATAGCCAAAGTATCTGCAAAAGGTTCTATTACCGGATGCGGTAAAGGTACGGCGAAAATAAGCGTAAGATACAAATATAAAAAAGAATTTAAGTCTGTAGGTACATTTAAGGTAACTGTCAAAAAAGCGTCATTAAAAAGCAGCTACAAAAAATTCACTGCTACTGTAGGTGATGTATTCCAGCCGTCTGATTATCTAAACAGCGTAAACAAATCGGCTGAATATCTTTTTACAAACACATCCTCAAAAGTTGCCAGTGCCGTGACAAGCGGTGCTATAACCTGTTTGAAAGCAGGTTATACAAATCTGTCAATCCACGAAGTTTACAACAAAAAAAGCCGCACTATAGGTCATATGGAACTTACTGTAATGGGAGCTTCTCTTCGTGCTGACTCATTTAAACTCGCATATTTAAAACAGCTTCCAATCGATGACATTGTAGAAAATATTGACAGCACAGCTACATACAGCTTTACTTCAGACCATCCGGAGCTTTTTGAGCTAAATGACAGTGGAGTTATATCAACCACAACCGGCAACACTGTCCAGACCAGCAATATCACGCTTACCGAGACAACTCCCGACGGCATTAAAAGAGTTCTCGGAACATTTAAAGTTGAACTCACAAACGAGCCATTTATATCTGCTTCAGACCAGAGTATAACAGTAGGGCTTGGTTCAACCATCCAGGCATCTGATTACGAAGGAATAAGCATTACAAACCCTCGTGCCGGTGCGTCTTATTTCTTCACACCTAAAGATACAAATATAATATCAAATGATATGGTTGCCGTTAATTACGGAACCACCACCGTTGAAGTAAAAGAATATTATAACAACCAGATAACCACTCTTCCTGAGACAGTTCAGGTAACGGTTACTACTGCATCAATAAAGAAATCACTTTCACTAAACGGTTTTACAACAATGGTTGACGGTGATGTTTACGGTGATTACCCTGTTGACTGCCGTAACCATACAAAACTGTATCATTATGAATCTGCCAACACATCAATCTGTACTGTCACGACAGGTGGGGACAAACAGGATCAGGATTATCTTGTTATATCACCACTCAAGGTTGGAATAACTTCAATATCAGTTTACGAAACTGTTTCCGGTGAGTCAGATAAAACAAAAATCGGAAGCTTTAAAGTAACAGTAAAAGAAGATACAAGTGATCTTCCTGACCTTGATACACTCAAAGCAAGCCAGATTTTTAGAAGCATTGCTTACACACACAATGATAAAACAATAAATGGTGTTGTAAATACCAACTCATTATCATGCAGTTTCTATGACAGCTATGGCGGATATATTGACTATGGTACTGATTTTTCAAGTCTTACAGCCGGCAGCTTTACATATGTACTCAAAAAATCAAAATACAAGGTTACAAATGTTGAGACAATTGACGGTGGCATGAACTGGACATTCACCATTGATCTCGGTGACACAGACCACACACTTGTAAATGTACCGGTTACATTATCACCGTCACAGCTTGACACAAGCACAATTATTGACAATATCGTTGTCAAACTCGGAACAACGACAAACCGGATAACAGATATAAAAGCCGCAGATTCATCATTTGAAACAACATTTACTGCCGCACAGTACATTGCAGCCGGTGCAACAGAATACAGTAATACTGCCGTAAACCCTGTCGCACTGAGCGATCTCACAAATGTAACCTGCACCGTAACACAAAAAACTTACAATGCGGTAAACACACCTAACGCAAATATAGCAGTGAAACATATTACTGAGCCTGCAACAAAAGACAACAAAACATGGCTGTTTACAGTAACTTTTGAAGATGGCACAAGCAAAAATTACACTGTTACATTAGGATTAAAAGAGTAAAAAACATCAAATTAAACACACGGAGGAAAACGGACATGGCATCAAAAAAGGGAAAATTTATTGTATTTGAGGGAATTGACGGGAGTGGCAAAACCACACAGATAAATCTCCTCAAACAAAAAATTGAGAACACGGGGACAAAATGTTTAGAAACCCGTGAGCCATCAGATGGTCCTGTCGGTGTCATGATCCGCCAGTGCCTTACCGGACGAATGAAGATGGACGAAGCGGCTCTGGCAGCACTTTTTGCTGCAGACAGACTTGACCATATTAACAACTCCGTAAACGGTCTGAAATCAAAAATTGATGAGGGCATATCCATAATATCTGACAGATTTGTGCTCTCAAACTATGCATACCAGAGCGTGAAAGCCCCGCTCGAATGGGTGATGGAGTTAAACCGCATATCACTTGATACTCTCCGCCCTGACTGTCACATATATATTGATGTAGACCCTGAGATAACACTCGACCGTATGCAAAACGGCCGTTTCCAAACGGAGCTCTTTGAAAACAAAAAAAGACTTACAGAAGTAAGAAACCGTTATCTCGAACTGATAGAAAAATTAAAAGAAACAGAAAATATTATTGTTATTGATGGAAACAATTCAATAGAAGATATTTCTGCTGAGATCTGGGATAAAGTCGCTCATTTTTACAAATAAGAAAATACTTATATATCTTCCAAAGATTGCTACCTCATATAAATTTGTGGTACAATAATATACATAAAAATGAAAGGAGGCACCTGTTTGGATCTTAAAATAACACCTATGCAGCAGTTACAGCAAATTGAACAGGCTGCAAAAACAAACGAATCAGATGGTTCCTTTCGCTTTACTCTGCTTAGTACCATAGAAGAGCAGGAACTTCAGGCTACCCTTTTTACCATGATGGAGGAGATAACCCAGCAGGGTGACAAACTCGGCAAACGCATGGACATAAGAGATATGAAAAACTACCGCAGGCTCATCAAAGAATTTATGAACGAGATAGCCTCACATACACATGAATTCAGCCGCGAAAATTTTCTCGACAAAAAAGGCCGCCACCGTGTATATGGTATTGTAAAGCAGATAAATCAGACCTTAGACGAACTGGCCGCAGAACTTCTCAAAGAAGAAAAAGACCACTTGGCGATACTTGGAAAAATTGATGAGATTCGAGGTCTGATACTTGATATTATCACATAATTGGAGGTTTAGTTATGGCAAACTTTAAAGACATTATTGGCCAGGAAAGTATAAAAAAACATTTGCAGACAGCTATCAAAACAGGCAATCTGTCACACGCATATATAATCAACGGAGAATACGGTTCAGGACGGCAGACTATTGCTTCTGCACTCGCAAAGACAATTCAGTGCCAGTCAAAAACAGACGATACTGATGCCTGCGGAGTGTGCACATCATGCAAACAGGCTGAATCGCACAATCACCCTGATATTAAATATATCACTCATGACAAGACCAGCATAAGTGTAAATGATATTCGAGAGCAGCTCAACAACGATATTTCCATTAAACCATACAGCAGCGAATATAAGATTTACATTATACCTGATGCAAATAAAATGACTGAGCAGGCACAGAACGCACTTTTAAAAACAATAGAAGAACCACCCGTGTATGCAATTATTATATTGCTCACGGAAAATTGCGACAGTCTTTTACCAACAATAAGATCGCGTTGTGTCACTCTCACGATGAATCCTGTAGAAAAAGACAAAATATGCACCTACCTTGAAAATAAATTTCAATTAGAACCCGAACAGGCACAGATAGCAGCAAATTATTGTCAGGGAAATATAGGAAAAGCAATCCGTTTTGCAAGTTCAAGTGATTTTATAGAGATGAAAAATCAGGTATTAAAATTACTTAAAAATCTCGACTCAATGGATATTGCTTCAATAATAGATACAATTAAAGAATTTTCAACGCACAAAAATGATATAAATGATTATCTTGACCTTATGCTTTTATGGTATCGCGATGTACTTATGTTTAAAGTTACAAAAGATGCAAATCTTTTATTATACAGCGATGAATATTCTGCCATTTCCGAGCAGGCAACAAAACGCGATTATGAAAATATTGAAAACATTATTGCTGCCATTGACAAGGCAAAAGTTCGTCTCAAAGCAAATGTAAACTTTGATGTGACAATAGAATTAATGATTCTTGCAATGAAAGATTAATTGTATATGGAGGAAAAAATGATTTTAATTATTGGAGTAAGGTTCCGTAAATCCGGCAAAGTGTACTATTTTGCCCCAAACGGACTTGATATAAAAAAAGGCGATCATGTCATAGTTGAAACGGCACGAGGAATAGAATACGGACTTGTTGTTCTCGGTCAAAAAGAAGTCACTGATGACAAAGTTGTCCAGCCATTAAAAGATGTTATCAGAATAGCAACAGAGAGTGATTATGAAATACACGCTGAGAACGAAGAAAAAGAAAAAGAAGCATATAAAATATGCCTTGAAAAAATAGCAAAGCATGAACTTCAGATGAAACTTATCGACTGTGAATACACCTTTGATAAAAACAAGCTTCTATTTTACTTTACGGCAGATGGCAGAATAGATTTCAGAGAACTTGTAAAAGACCTTGCTTCTATTTTCAGAACAAGAATAGAACTTCGTCAGATTGGTGTTCGTGATGAGACAAAACTTATAGGTGGCATAGGTATATGCGGAAGACCACTCTGCTGCCACACATATCTTTCAGATTTCGCCCCTGTGTCTATCAAAATGGCAAAGGAACAAAATCTTTCGCTTAATCCAAGCAAAATATCAGGTGTATGCGGAAGACTTATGTGTTGTCTGAAAAACGAGGAAGAAGCCTACGAATATCTCAATGCAAAACTCCCTCACATAAATGAAGATGTAAAAACCATAGACGGTTACAACGGTATTGTGCAGAGCGTAAGTGTATTAAAACAGCTTGTAAAAGTAATTATCACAAAAGACAATGACGAAAAAGAAGTCCGTGAATATCATGTTGACGACCTTAAATTTGAGAAATCAGCTTCAAGAACTTCCGTATCGCCGGGACAAGCTTTACCCGATGAGGAATTAGACGAAAATGCCTTAAAAGAACTTGAGCAGATGGAAAAAGGCGATATTGAAGATATGACCGAAGAAGAAGAACAGAATAAAAAGTACAAAAACAATCACTACCAGAAAAAGAATTTCAATAAACGCCCTAAATATCCGGATACAAAAAATAAACCGGCTGAAAATTTTTCAGGAAAAAAAGGTAAACACTATAACCGTGAGCGTGATAACAATAACTATCGTCACAACAACAATAATAACAATAATCAGCCACGCAAAAATTATCACAAATCATCCGGCGGAAACGGCGGTTATGGTAATGGCTACAACAACATTAAACCTGAATAAGAAATACAATGAGGGTTAATATGGAAAAAGAAAATTATTTAAAGAACGGAGAACGCCTTGATGATCTCCAGCTAAACGGTTTACACATAATACAGAATCCCGAAAAATTCTGCTTTGGCATGGATGCGGTTCTGCTGTCATCATTTTGTGCCAAAACCATACGAAAGAAAGACAAAGTTCTTGATTTAGGTACCGGTACAGGTATCATTCCGATACTCCTATCCGCAAAAGCTGAGCCGGCACATATCAGTGCTCTTGAAATTCAGGATGAAAGCGTTGATATGGCAAAAAGAAGTGTAAACTTAAACGGTCTTGACGAAAAAATAGATATTATTCATGGCGATATTAAAACAGCTTCACTAAATTTCGGTGCGGCTGTTTTTGATGCTGTCACAACAAATCCCCCATATATGAATGACAATCACGGCATTAAAAATCCGGATATTCCAAAAGCAATAGCACGACATGAAATATTATGCAATCTCGATGACATTGCAAGAGAAAGCTCAAAACTTTTAAAGACACAGGGGCGTTTCTATATGGTACACCGCCCGTTCAGAATGACCGAGATAATTTGTACATTAGCTAAATATAAGCTTGAAACAAAACGCATCTGCATGGTTCATCCTTTTGTATCAAAAGAGCCTAATATGCTGCTTATCGAAGCTGTAAAAAACGGAAAACCTTTTGTCAAATTTGAACCTCCGATAATAGTTTATGAAACACCTGGAAAATACACTGAACAATTATTAGAGATATATGGTTTGCAGCAGCATACACCTTAAATCAAATGAAAGGAAAACTGATATGAATACCACCACTCCCGGCACACTTTATCTCTGTGCAACACCTATAGGCAATCTTGAAGACATAACATTCAGAGTTCTTAAAACACTAAAAAAAGTAGACCTTATTGCCGCCGAAGACACAAGAAATACGATAAAACTGTTAAATCATTTTGAGATAAAAACTCCAATGACAAGTTACCACGAATACAATAAAATTAAAAAAGCAAAATATCTTGTCGAAAAAATAACAAACGGAACAGATATTGCACTCGTTACAGATGCCGGAACACCGGGTATATCCGACCCCGGAGAAGAACTCGTCAAACAGGCATATGAAGCCGGCTTAACAGTCACTTCCTTACCCGGAGCCTGTGCCTGCGTTACTGCTCTCACACTTTCCGGTCTCTCAACAAGGCGATTCTGTTTTGAAGCATTTCTTCCTGTTGACAAAAAAGAACGCCGTGCAATACTCGACTCCTTAAAAAAAGAAACACGCACCATTATAATATATGAAGCACCGCACCATTTGAAAGCAACACTTTCAGAACTTTACTCATATCTTGGTGACCGCAAGATAACATTTTGTAAAGAACTCACAAAATTGCACGAAACTGTACAGCAAATGACCTTAAGTCAGGCAATCGAATATTACGGGCAGACTCCGCCAAAAGGCGAATATGTCATGGTTATCGAAGGTATCTCCCATAAAGAACTGGAAAAACAGTCGATACAGGAATGGGAAAAAATCACCATACAGGAACATATGGATATTTATCTTTCACAGGGAATGGATAAAAAATCATCCATGAAACAGGTCGCACTCGACAGAGGCATCCCAAAAAGAGAAGTATATAATACCCTCTTAAAATAATTTATTATTTGATATGCAGGCGTGTCTGTTTTTTCTATAAACAATCACGCCTGACAAAAGTGCATAGATTAACAAATCAGGGTTTTTATCCACAAAATTTATGTTATCTTTCTCATTATTCTTATAATCTTTTAAAACTCTTTCAACAATTCCGTCAATAAATCTCTTATCAGGCAGCTCATCAAACATTGGGCTTCCATCATACTCATATTTATCACATTCATTATTGACATACATAAGTATTATTCTAAGATTGACAGGCATAAGATAGTCATACTTTTTTTCGCCTTTTTCCGAAACACACTCCGAACAAACATAGGAATTTTTATTATCTTTCACACCGTCTGCTGCTGCATATATCATCAGATTTCCATTATCATACATCCCTCTTATTATGTTTTCTTTCACAATAAACCTCATTTCCGCTGGCATTTTTTACATATAATATGAAAATTATTATCACACCATAACATAAAAAACATTTTTTAACATATTATATGCTTAAGTTTTCATTAAGTTCATTGCCTTTTTGCTCAAAAAACACTATACTAATTTATTGTACGGAACAGCTTACTTTCTTTTTTTATATTAAGCAGTTTCACAAAAAAAAATATAAATAAAATTACTATTCACACAGTAAGTGCCATGGATATTAACAATTCGTTTCGCTGCTTACTCATATAAATAATAAAAATCAGGAGGTATATTTTGAAACATATATATAAATTTTTTGCATTATTTTTAATATTTGGTCTTTCAATTTTTTTATTTAGAAAAATGATACCGGAGGCTTCAGCGGGCACATCAAGTGCCACAACGCTTCAGACAGCAACATTTCCAATAATGTACCTTGAAATAGGCAATGGATATACCGTAAACACTTTGCACGGTTACAGCAGCGAATTAAACAGTTCCAATGTAAGAGAATGTATTACACCTCTTGAAGCTGACAAATCATTTATTGTTAAATTTAAAGAAAATCAGACAAAAGTAAAAAAACTTACTTTCAATCTCAAAGATATTACAAACAATAAAGTAATCGAGTCAGACACTCTTACTGCTTTTGATAATAAAAAAGGACTTAAAACGCTTAAAATAAAGTTGTCGGAAAGTATTGATACAAGTACCGAATATGGAATGGATATTGTACTTACGACCAATTTAAGCAAAAAAATCCATTACTATACACGAATAAAATATTACGATACTGATTTCTTCCTTAAACAGAAACTCGAATTTGTTACAGGCTTTCATAATGCGACATTTAATCCCGGCAAATCCTTTAAATACGCAAAATACCTTGAAAGCAATACATCAACAAACAAATCGTATGCCAATGTAGGGATTAATTCCTCTCCTGAGCTCGTTACATGGGGCAAATTAAAGCCAAAACTTCTCTCCGAGACAATTCCTACAATAAAGGAGGTAAATGTTGAGACAGCCGCAATACAATATGTTTATTATGTAAGGGCTAAAACTTCATCCGGCAGCGAAACTTTTCTTGTAAAAGAATTTTATCGTGTACGCTATTCTGGCAGCAGACTTTATCTGTTAAATTTCAGGCGTACGATGGAAGCAGTCTTTAATCCAAAACTTACTTCCGTCAGAAAAAGCCAGTTTAAAATAGGTGTATCCAATGAAAGCAACTTTCAGTTGACTTTAAACGATAGGGCAAATGAGCTTGCATTTGTCCGCAATGGTTCACTCTGGTACTACGACATGGATAAAGACAATCTCCACGAAGTATTTTCTTTTGCACAGAAAAAAACTGATTACTTAAGAGACACCTATGACCAGCACAATATAAAAATCCTTAATTTTGATGACAATAATACAATCAATTTTGTTGTCTATGGTTATATGAACTGCGGTGATTATGAGGGGCGTGTTGCTGTAATACTTTACAATTACGACCCTGCCAAAAATCTTATTACAGAGCGTGTATATATTCCGCTTGAGACAACATATCAGCAGTTAAAAGAGGATTTTGGAAAATATTGCTATGTTAATAAACAAAATATTTTCTACTTCTCAATGAACAATGTCATGTATGCATATAACATTTCATCAAAAAAATACGAACTGCTTACCAAAAATATAGCAAAAGATAATTTTTCAATGATGGAAGATGCAAAATGCTTTGTCTGGTCTAATGCGTCAAAGTCGGATTACTCGCAAAAGATTACAATATTAAATCTTGATACGGCAAATAAACTTGAAGTAACCGCACCGGAAAATCAAAGTATCGTAGTCCTCGGAACTATTGATGCAAATGTGGTTTACGGCTTTGTCAAAAATAAAGACATTTATGAAGGCTCAAACGGAGAAACCACACAACCTGCATACAAACTCGTCATTTCCGATTGCAACGGAAATATCATGCGTGAATATAAAAACAAAAATATTTATGTTATTTCGGCAACCGTTGAGAATAATGTAATAACCTTAAAAAGAGTCAGAAAAACAGGCAACGGTTTTAAACCGACAAATCCTGATAGTATATTGAACCAGAAAAAAGCGACAAAAAAGACTGTTCATGTTGCATCAAGAATTACAAAACAGTCACTCGCCGAAAAATATATATGCCTGCCGTCAGGTTACAAAATGAAAAAAACACCTGAAATACAAAAGGCAAAACATGTAATGGTGACAGAAAACACCACTCTTCATCTCGCTGACGAGAGCAGCAGCTCATTTAAATATTATATATATGCCTACGGAGAAGTTACAGCAAGCTTTACAACCCCTGCAAAAGCAATTCAAAAGGCTGATGAGCAGATGGGGGTCGTAATGGATAACAGGTCCCATGTTGTCTGGGAAAGAGGTGGAAAGTTCATATCAAAAGAAGTATCCGGTATGTCATATCCTGACACCGCAGACAGCAAAAAAGCAGCAGTTCTTATGCTGTTGCAGGCAGCCCAGTCAGAAACAGACGAAAGTTCATTAAAAGGCAGTTCGATAATGTCAATGCTAAAAACACATATAAAACAACCTGCTGATCTTACCGGCTGTACCCTTGACGAAGTATTGTATTTTGTAAGCAGCGGTAAACCTGTGATTGGTATGCTAAGCGACTCACACGCAGTTGTCATAACAGGTTACACAACATCGACTGTTACATGGTTAGACCCTGTAACACACAAAAAGAATACTACTTCACTAACTTCTGCTGAGCATACATTTAAGGATGCTGGATATAGATTTGCAAGTTATATGTAAAAAACAAATAAAAAAAAGCCGATTTGGAAATTCAAACCGGCTTTTTACTTTGCTTTTTCAGAGTGTCGTTCCACGAATATATGTTCCTCATAATAATTTTTTGTGAACATTTCACAAAAAAAAATATTTTTTTTGTATGATTTTAAGCTGGAAAACTCTTACTATATATAATAGAATATGACCATCTTATTTTTATTAGATGATGTGTGGAAAGGAAAGCTATGTACCACACACATTCAAAATTATCATTTATATTATTTTTTTGTAACATAAAAAGTTCAAAAAAATATCATATAAAAACGGCAGCAAATTTATCCGCCGTCTTTATCACAATGTTAATCACATTTTTTATAATAACACCACCTATACAAACATTCTGTCATACAAAAACTGACAACACAAATATATCAACGGTGTTTAGTTCTGATGCCGTAAAACAAACACTTACATTATCTGAAACCCACTATATGCTTACAAATTCGGCACAGCTAAAGCAAAATATATTATATAAAGATACCATAAAAAACAATTCAGTAAATTACTATTATATCAACAACCCTGCTGCCACAAATCTATTTTGTATAAAATGTGTATCAGGTAAATTAACCACCAATGAAATACAATTTTTTGATGATGCAAACAACGAAATAAACACCAATATTATAAGACATCAAAATTATTTCTATATAGATATAAAAAAATTATTAGCAAAAGCCCCCTCTGCCACCCGTATTTATATAACGGCAGGCAGCAGAAAAACAAGCAATATAGAAATTATTTATACCAAAAATATTACGACACCAAAAAGTAATAATAATAATAATGCTGATAAAAAAGGCATTGCCAAACGCAACACACAAAAAAGCATAACCAAAAGTAGCACTAAAAAAAAGACATATAAAAAAGATACTAAAAAACGCATAATAAAAAAAGCTGCAAATAAGGAAGATACCAAAACACACGCAACTAAAAAAAGCACTACAAAAAACAAGAAAAACATAACTGCAATATACAAAAAAACAGTTCAAAAAAGCAAGCCTAAAAAAAATAATATACATAACCAAAACAATAAATCACGCAGAAAAACAAACAACAACGCAGCAGCCAAAAAAAGCAACAAAAATAAAATTGCACATCATAAAACAACTGATAAAAATAAGAGCAAAAACAATATTGCACATCATAAAATAACTGATAAAAATAGGAGCAAAAACAATATTGCACATCATAAAACAACTGATAAAAATAAGACTAAAAATCAAAATGTAAATAATAAATATGTAAAATTTAATACTAAATTTATTACACTTAAAAGCACTAAAAATACATTTCTTGCATATAGAACAAATATAAAAGTAACAAACGAAACCAAGATAATATGGACAAGCAGTAATACAAATATTGTCTCAACGAACAAACATAAAATAACAGCACACCACAAGGGATTAGCTATTATAACACTTACAATAAAAGACAGGACCGTATGCAAAAAGGCAATATGCACAATTCGCGTTACATAAATAATTCTTTTATAAAAAAGGAGGTAACTATGTTTTTAAATAATGCACCTAAAAAACTTTTAAAAAAATATCCGATAACCGACTTGATATACATAACTCATGACTGTTTTGTTTATAAGTCTGAACAGACTAATAGTGGTAATCTCCGCATTATCAAGATAACCCCATATGTTCATAAACAACATTGCATTTTAAAGGCAGTTTCACATATAAATGATACACACCTGCTTACCCCGGTTTCAGTAGAAAAATACCAGAATTTTACTGTTTCAGTATATCCTTATAAATTGTCTGTTATAGATAAGATAATTTATAGTAAACTTTGTTTTGATGAACTTCTGACCCTTGCCTTAGACTTATGCGACGGCATTATCAGGCTTCACTCAAGCAATATTCTTCATCTGGATATATCACCAAATAATATATATCTTAATGATGATAATACTTTTTGTATTGGTGACTTTTCATCTTCCCAGAAAAAAAGTAATAATAAAATACGCCGCAATATTTATTTTACAGAAGGCTACTCTCCTCCTGAATTTAAAGCATATTCCAAAAATTTGGTACAGATAAATGAACTGTCTGACGAATATTCACTTGCAAAAACAATTCTGAGTCTTTGCCACGGATATAACACTTCTGCTAAAGACCATCCGGTTCAAGATACAACGGACATTCCTGAATATTTTTTTGATATTTTGAATAAAGCATCCTCTGAAATCCAGGAATATCGTTATCCATCTATCAATGCTTTTAAAACTGAACTGCTCTCTTTTAAAGCTGAATACGATATTTCCGAAATAAAATATTATATTAGTTTTAATTCAGAAAATAACCCTTTCAATAATACAAAAACAAGACCAATGGTGAAACCACATATTGAAGAACCTACTCCTACAATACAAAAAATTATTAACTCGCCTGCATTTATGACTGTTGCTATTTTATTAGCCGTTATTTTACCAATACTGAGTCTGTATAAAATTTTTTACACTCCTAATAATGCCGATAAAATTGCAGCCCACAACATCCAAAATATATCCATCTCCTATGAGACAAAAGAACCTGTTGCAATTATCGAAGAAAATAAAACTAATAACAAAAACACTGATTCTGCAGAAATTGATAATAGTAACAAAAACACTGATTCTACAGAAATTGATTGCAATGACAAAAACACTAATACCACAAAAATTGATTGCAATGACAATGTCGATAACTCAAAAATTAAGAAAGACAACATCAATAAATCTTCTGTTAAAGAAATTGATATTGAGGACAAGAATATTACTTTATTATCTGAAGATTGTATTAAAAGTACACTTAATATTAACTTTGATATTAACTCTGTTACTATTATTTCAGCGAACAATAATAATATCTCTGACATAAGCAGATTATCTGAATTTGTATCAGTCAGAGAACTATATTTATCTGACAACCGTATAAAAAATATCGACTCTCTTAAACAGCTTTTCAATCTAAAAACACTTGTTATATCTTCAAACTTAATTGATGACATAACTTCCTTAAAGGAACTAAAAAACCTTGAGAACCTCGATATATCCAATAACAAAAAACTTAAAAACCTCTCTGCCTTATATGAACTAAAAACGCTAAAGCTATTATGTATTAATGAAACTGCAGTCACTAAAAGTACCATAAAAAAATTAAAAGTAAGTTTGCCTGATTGTGAAATAATATATTAGTCCATAACCAAAAAGTTACACTTAAAAAGGCATTAAATTATATTTTAAAATCAATAAAAAGGAGAACTTTATATGAGAAAAACAACTAATAAAAAGACGATACACCCGACAATATTTAAATCAATTAACCACTGTACATTGAGAGCAAACGGTGCAATATTTTTTTTATTTATTAATATGAGTTTTTGTGCTATTTTTTCGCTGGCTTTATTACTGACATTTCCCCCTATAATCTCTCACGGAAAAACAACCAAAACAAGCTTTGAAAACAGATATAATGCTATATATATCGGAAAAACTTACAAATACAATATTGTCAATCCTCCTAAAAAAGCAAAAATAAAATTTGCTGTCAGCAACAACAAATTAGCAACAATAAATCAAAACTCCGGTATTTTATATCCACGCAAAAAAGGCAGCGTAACCATTAAAGCTTTTGTTACTGATATTAATAAAAATCAAAAACTTACGCTCAAAAAAACAGTTAAAATAAAAGCTTCGAAAACGGTCAAAAAAGATACCTCTGAAATACCATTTTCTCTCCCATCAACTTATGTCAACAGTATAAACTATACCGTAAAATTAAAAGCAGCAAAAATTATGCAGACATCCGAAGTTAAATCATCTTATATACAACTTGTAAAACAGAAACATGAGCTAAAAGGACAGTTTAAAAATTTATCTGCTAACGGCAGATATATCACCTATGAACTTGATAATGACGCTGTAAAACAGCTTACTCCCGGTGATAGAACAATGGATGGAACTTATACTATGTCCTGCTCTCTTTCTTCACGCAAACTAAACATTAACTATGCAGAACACTTTGTTGGTCAGTCTGTAACAGGTTTTGTCATGACTCCCGGAGGAAATCCGGTTGAAAATGCAAATATAACTATATCCAACAATAATTTTACCGTAAATACAACAAGTGACAAAAACGGTTATTATAATGTTCGTTTTCCAAAACCTGAAACTGTTGTGCTAACTGTATCATGCAACAATTACTATACTCGCACAATAAAAGATATTTACTTGAAAATCCCAAAATCTGTCTGTAAAAACATTGTAATGCATAAAAAGGAAACTTCGGACAAAAACAGCTTTTTACTGTCTGCATATTTTAATATACGGTCATATGATAAACAGCCTGTAAAGCTCGAAATTTCTTCATGTGATGCAACTGCTGGTGTTTCATCATCTGATACAACCTCTAACAATTTATCACGCAATTCAACCGCCGATACTTTGTTATCTGATACAACTGCCAACGCTTTGTCAAACAATTCAACCGCTGATGCTTATAGCAACCCTCAGACTTTTACCACTGATGAGTCAGGCGGACTTTTTATCTCACCGGATGATGCACTCACTTCAAAAAAGCTTCTGTCCGATGCTGACATTATTACACTTTCTTCAACAAATAAAAATATTTCTCATAAAGAAAATATAGAAGCCAAAAACTATCCAGCATTTAGTTATCCATTTTTATATCAGAAAAAATATCATGTGAAAATTTTTAGTTCTGCTAACAAAAGCCTTCAAGCTGACTGTGAATTTTATTTTTCATTTGATAACTTTACTTCATGCAACCTCATATTTGATATAACTCTAAACCAAACTAACAAAACCATTTTTCCGTTATCCTTACTGCCCCTTAATCCGGGCAGTAATATTGATTTAGAAAAGATAAATTATTATCATGCTGATTTATACCAGATTGGCATACCGGCTCCTTTATGTTATTTTAATTTTTGTGAGAACACACCTGCCAATTTTGCATCAAAGATAAACTCATCAGAACTCTATCTTAAAAACGGTAATTTTTATTATGCAGTTTTTAGGGCTTTAGATTATACTAACAACATAATTTTGTCAGACATTCTTGCTCCATTTAAAATTGAAAATGGCATTATGCATTTTGATGATGACTCTCTGATTTTTTCAGACAATAATGCATTTGACATAAAATCAAAACAACTTCCAATTCTTTCCGACATACTTTTGAATGCAGCTAATCTTCCACAGGACAGCAGTTATAAAAATACCGTTTTATGTACTTATGACAGCTATGGAAAAATCAAAAGCACATTCTTTTCATCGTTCTCCTCAACCCTATTGCAAAAAAAATTATCTCAGGCATCATCCGGCTATATTATTTACACTGACTCTGAATCATTTGACATCGGTATTTAATTTTTTTTGCTAAAAAGTTATAAATCACAAATGTTATAAATAATTAAGAATTATTTCCTTTAATATAATTCAATTTCATTATATAATAGTGTTAAAGTAAACTATAAATAACCCAGCTAACAGTTGGAACCTCTTCCTGACTTTCAGCAGGGAAGATTACAATTAATAAATAATGATTGGAGATATTATGAAACTATTAAGCGTAACTATTCCTAGTTATAACTCACAGGAATACATGGAAAAAGCTATTAACTCAGCACTTATAGGTGGGGATGACATTGAAATTCTCGTTGTTGACGACGGTTCATCGGACAACACTCTTGATATAGCACTTAAGTATGAAAAAAAATATCCGGGAATCGTGCGTGCCATCCATAAAGAAAATGGCGGACATGGCTCGGCTGTTAATACGGGTCTTGCAAATGCCACCGGTCTTTACTTCAAAGTTTTAGACAGTGACGACTGGTTCGATAAAGAGAGCCTTGTCAAAGTTCTTGACTTTTTACGCGAAATTGTAACTGATTCCAAACAACTTGATATGCTTATAAGCAATTATGTATATGAAAAACCTAGTGCACATAAACATAAGGCTATTAATTATCACAGTGCAATTCCATGCAATGAATTTATAGGCTGGAAAGATGTAAAACATTTTAAAATGAGTCAAAATTTACTTATGCATTCCATAATTTACAGAACAAAACTTTTAAGAGATTGCAGCCTCAAATTACCTGAGCATACATTTTATGTTGATAACTTATACGCCTACATTCCACTACCATATGTAAACACTATCTTTTACCTCGATGTAGATCTGTATAGGTATTTTATCGGGCGTGAAGACCAGTCTGTAAATGAAGCCATTATGATAAAAAGAATCGACCAGCAGCTTAAAGTTACCAAGCTTATGATTGACTCTCATGATCTTTCATCAATAAAAAATAAAAAGTTACAATCATACATGACAAAATATCTCGCTATGATGATGATAGTCAGTTCTGCTCTGCTTGTTAAAGACGGTACACCTGAAAGTCTTAGAAAAAGACAGGAACTTTGGGATTATTTAAAAAGCAACAGCAAGCGTGTGTATCGAGACATAACAAACAAAAAATTTGGCAGACCATTACAATTAAAGAGCAAAGTCGGAAGACAGGTGATTATTCTTGGATATCGTTTTTGTAACAAAATTTACGGTTTCAATTAAATAATACCAGGCTTATATTTTAAATTAAAAACAGCTAAACACTATTAGTTAATTTGATATTTCCAATTAACTAATATCAAGTTTATATTTTAAACTGAAAACACAAAACAAAAATCTTTTTATTTTGTTTTCAGCTAATTAATACCAAACTTACTTTTCAAACGGTTAGTAGTACATTTTATATCAAGGGGGGTTTTTATGGAAGTACCAATATATTATGATGAAGAAGAAGAATGGCAGCGAGCATTACTGCTTTACGATGCAGTATTAAAAGAAATATGTACCAAGATAGAAATATTAAATAACGAATTTAAACTAGCTCATCAGTATAACCCGATAGAACACATATCTTCGCGTATTAAATCTGCTGACAGTATAGCTCGTAAAATGCGTATAAACAACAGAGAGCTTACCGTAGAAAATATTATCAGATATGTAAATGATGTTGCAGGGGTACGCATCATCTGTACCTTTACTTCAGACATATACCGTATAGCAGATGCTATAGCCAAGCAAAGCGATGTAACTGTACTGCGTGTCAAAGATTATATCGCCAATCCAAAACCTAATGGATATACAAGCTACCATATGATAGTATCTATTCCTATTTTTCTTTCTAATGACAAAATAGATACAAAGGTTGAAATACAGATACGCACAATAGCTATGGATTTTTGGGCGAGCCTTGAGCATAAGATATATTACAAATTTGACGGAAAAGCTCCTGATGGTATCAGAGAAGAACTTAAAGAATGTGCAAATATTATCTCATTTCTTGACCAGAAAATGTTTTCTATCAACGAAGATGTAAAACACTATCACGATGATTTTAACGGCGGTTCATTTGTTACAGATGACTTGCCTGCACATATTTCAAAAGAAAAATCTGATACTATTCCATCAGAATTAAAATCTCTATATGGCAGTGTAGTATCAGAATAGTGCTGCATATATGCTACATTTATTTTAAAAAAGCATAACACATATATTTATTTACTTATAAGAATATCAGAAGCCATTTTCCTGATATTCTTATAATGTTATTTATAAAATTATATTTACGAATATACACTAAAATTAAAAGGCTGCTGAATTTTCCAGCAACCTTTTTTATATATTTCATATACTCTTATTTCATATATTCTTATTTCAGTTTCAAACAGAAAACTTTTTATATATTACTCTCCGGTAAAAAACTTTTTATATATTACTCTCGGTCTAAAAAATTATTGTATTTCACTCTCCAGAACAATTTATATATATATTACTCTCCATCTGAAAACTTCTTAAGACCGATATTTGATTTTGCCTCCTCGAGAGCCTGCTGTTCTTCTTCAGATAAAATCACAAAGGCTTCTCCGTTTACAACTTCTTTAGCATATGTAAAACAGCCTTCTCTTGAACTGTGCATAGAATTTATAATAAAACCATTGTCCTCTTCAGTAAGCAAAACAAGTACAAAACTAAGTTTTCCACCTATTTCCTTAAATGCATCATATTTTACAAGTCCTATTTTTTGATATGACGAAACAAGTCGCCCAGATACATTTTCAACTCTCTCACTAAGTTCATGAACTTCTGCCTCCAGCACATCTACTGTCGAAAACTTATCTAAAATAGCTTTTTCGAGATTTTTTCCATTTTCGCCAGCCATAAATTTTTTATATTTTTTTCTTGTACTGCTGTTTTTTGCCATTGTCACAATTAGCATAATAAACATAAGCAATATTACCCCTGCCATACCTAACACAACATATCCAATATCAATTCCAAATTCATTAAATAATTTCATTTTTAGTCTGCCTCTCTCTCGTCTTTAATTCCATGAATTAATTCAAGTATTCTTTCAAATTCACTCTGTGAATAATACTCAATTTCAATTTTTCCCCTATCTTTTGATTTTCTGTTAATATTAACTTTTGTTCCAAAAGTCATTTTTAAATCTTCTTCAAATCTCTTATAAATTATTTCTTCCTGAGAATTTACCTGTTTTTTATTTTCTTTTTTCTTACTCTTTCCGTTCAAAATATTCTTAACAAGTTTTTCTGTATCTCTTACACTTAACTTTTCATCAAAAATTTTCTGTGCAATTTCATATTGCAAATCCCCATCTTCTATTGGAATAAGCGTTCTTGCGTGACCACTTTTTAATTTTTCCTCAATAACCATCCGTCTTACTCTCTCATCCAATTTGAGAAGTCTGAGTGAATTAGTTATAGCCACCCTGCTCTTTGACACTTTTTCAGCAACTTCATCCTGTCTCAGATTATATTCCTTTATAAGCTGTTCATATGCCTCTGCTTCTTCAATGGGATTTAAGTCTTCTCTTTGAATATTCTCAATAAGTGCAATCTCCATTATTTCCTGATTGCTGTAATTTTTCACAACTACCGGAATATCCTTAAGTCCGGCTATTTTTGCAGCCCTCCATCTTCTCTCTCCTGCAATAATTGTATATAACCCTTTTTCGCCCTTTTGCACTACAAGTGGTTGAATGATCCCCCTCAATTTAATTGACTCAGCAAGTTCATGTATAGAATCTTCATCAAAACTCTTTCTAGGCTGATTTTTATTAGGTTCTATTTTATTAATATCTATGGTATCAACCTCTTTAATAACTTCCTTAACAACCTCTTTGATAACTTCTTTTGTCTTTATGTTTTCTTTTTCTGACTTAGTTTTTTCTTTTGCCTGCGGTATCAATACATCGATACCTTTTCCAAGACCTTTCTTAGCCATAATATGTTTTCCTTTCATAACTTATTTTCTTGCAATAACCTCATCTGCTAAAGCCCTATATGCTTCCGCTCCAGCGGATCTGGGCGAATACAAATTAATTGGCTGTCCATAGCTTGGAGCCTCCGCAAGCCTTACATTTCTTGGAATAATTGATTTATATATTTTCTTATCGATATTCTCTTTTACATTTTCTACAACCTGTAATGACAAACAAGTTCTTGCATCATACATAGTGAATACGATTCCCTCAATTTCAAGTTCATTATTTAATCTCTCTTTAACAAGCTGGATTGTGTACATTAATTCGCTGAGTCCTTCTAATGCATAATACTCACATTGAATAGGTACTATCACCGTATCAGCCGTAGTCATTGCATTAACAGTAAGCGTATTTAATGATGGTGGACAGTCAATTATAATAAAATCATAGTCATCTTTTATTCTTTCAACTTCCTTTTTTAATATAAACTCTCTGTCTACTTTCCCAATAAGTTCAATTTCAGCTCCGGCCAAGCCTCTTTCTGACGGAACTACAAATAACCCATCCATAATTGATTTAGTTATAGCATTTTCTATCTTAGCCTCGCCTAACAGGACTTCATAACTCGTATCTTCAACTTCATTTTTGTCAATTCCCAACCCACTCGTTGTATTTCCCTGAGGATCCATATCAATCGTCAAAACTTTTTTATCTTTTTCAGCCAGACAAGCTGATAAATTTATTGCAGTAGTAGTTTTACCTACACCACCCTTTTGATTTGATATTGCAATTATTCTCCCCATTTTTTCACCTCATTTCTTTTATCTTGTTAAATATCAGCCGTAAAAAAGAGTAAAACCAGCGTTTTGCTCTCCAAGAATTGTTTCGCTATTCTCGTTGATGCCACACTACTTTACGAGCATTTTCCTGTACAGTAAAATAGTAATATTGATAATGTTATAATGTTTCACGTGAAACATTATAATATTATCAATATTATTTGGTTTCACTAGCTGTATTTTATTTTTGACATTTTCTATTTTACAACAAACAGAACTTTTTTTAAATACAAATACTTATTTTTTTATTTAGTAATAGTTCTTTTTTTAAAATCAACTCTGTGCTTCTATCCATTTATTCTCTAAAACTCTGCACATCAGTCTCTAATATATACTTTTCCTTAATAGCTTTTAACTTTTTCATATGTTCTGTTTTTAAATGCTGTTGTTGTTTTTCTTCAGATATCCACTTTTCTACCAGAAGTAAACCATCAGAATTTGTTACATTATAAAAATATTCATAAGAAATAAATCCATCTTCTTTTTTTTATTTTGTCTAAGATTTCACTTTCGATTACTTCATTAACAAATATCTCTCTGGTTTCATGTTTTACCTTATAATTAACTAATATTGTTATTTGTCCCATTAATTTATTTTGTCTTTCCTTCCCTGATATAATGTAACATTAATATTTCACCAAATAATTTGTATAAATTTTCATCTGCTTCATTGCGTCAACTGTAAACCGCCACATTCTTTTGCACATTTTTCCACCGTGCGTACCGAAAATCCACTCTATGTCGTTTAACTTAAAATCTGAGATACACTACACTGATTTTCAAATTCAAAAACGGTATAATGTTTCACGTGAAACATTATACCATTTTTATTAATAATCTTCTACTGTCCTTCACAAATATTTATATATTTTTAGTAACAGTTCAGACATAAAAAGATAATTGGCAATACAATGAGCTTGTTCATTGTATTGTTAAGTACCTTTTTATGGTAGAACTGTTACTATTTTTAAGCAAAAAATTGACTATATTTGAAATTTCAAATTATCCCTTTTTCCAAAGTTCTGCAGAAATGCTAAAACTTAAAAATCAAACTTATATTTCAAACAATATTTTTGGATAGTAATTAACTATCTAAAATAGTTAATTACTCTAAACAGATATTCACAACCATCTCTTTTTTGTCCTTAACACTATCCGCTGTTGCTGGCAGCAAAACACAAAATATTAATATTCTCTGTTTAGTTCCATCTGGGTGATACAAATGAACCATTTTATAATGGACTCTTTTTAGGCTTACCGCCCTGTCTCGGATATTTTTTATTTAATTCCTTTTTCTTTTCAAACACGACAAAACTTCTGCTTATATCTGTATTTGGGATTGAAAAGCCAATAACATCTTTTATCCTGCAAAACAATTGTTTTTGAGCATTTTTTGATAATTCAATTTCTTCTGTCACATCACCGGATTTATATGACACAAATACACCTCCTACTCTCACAAACGGTATGCAATATTCCAAAAGTGTAGACATATTTGCAACAGCTCTCGAAACACAATAATCGAATTTTTCTCTATACTCCGTATCTCTTCCTAGTTCCTCCGCCCTCGCATGAATTGTTGTAACATTTTTCAAATCACAGATTTCTATTACTTCGTTTAAAAATTTTATTCTTTTATTCAGCGAGTCCATAAGAACAAATTCTGCATTGTCAGTCACGATAGCAAGTGGTATTCCCGGAAACCCTGCTCCTGTTCCCACATCAATAACTTTTTTACCGTCAAAGTTAATCTTTTTAATCAATGCAATACTGTCAATAAAATGCTTATAAACCACATCTCTCTCATCAGTAATAGCAGTAAGATTCATCACTTTATTTTTTTCTATCAAATGTTCATAAAACTTTTCAAACTTATCAAGCTGACTATCAGTCAAATCAATATCTGCTGCCAACGCTCCATCTTTTAGAATTTCTTTTAACTTTTCACCCATTATTCCACCTCTCTTCCAAAAAAAGATAATCTTTACTTTATAACCAAATCAGGCAATTAAATATAACATTTATTTTATAATTAAACCATACGATTAAAGCTCGTTTTAATTTTGCAATCAAGCCAGCAGACATAGACAATCTGTATTTTATAATTATTATTTCAAACACTTAACAATACACCTGATTTATACCATCAAAAAAAATCACTTTCTTATCTAATCTCAGCAGTATATCACCGTTGTTTACAAAAATCACTTTCCAAGATATATAAGAAGCACCGATATATCCGCCGGTGATACTCCCGATATTCTTGATGCCTGTCCCACCGATGCCGGTCTTAATTCTTTTAGTTTCTGGACCGCTTCTTTTCTAAGGCTATAAACATCATCATAATCAATATCTTCAGGTATTTTTTTATTTTCAAGTTTTTTATACTGCTCTACCTGTCGTAACTGTCTTTTTATATAGCCCTCATATTTGAGTTCAATGTTTACCTGTTCTTTTACATCTTCCGGAAGTTCTTTTCTGTCCTTGTCTATATCCTTGATTATCTCATATGACAATTCCGGTCTTTTCAATAATTCCGCAAGAGTTGTTCCCGACTGTAACGGTGTACTTTCATATTTTGCAAGAAGTTCCTGAACTTCTGCTCTCGCACCTACAGTTGTCTTTTTCATCCTCTCCACTTCTTCTTCAATAAGTCTTTCTTTTTCAAGCAGCTTTTCGTAACGCTCATCATCTATAAGACCTATCTCATGACCTATTCCCGTCAGACGCATATCTGCATTATCCTGTCTTAGCAAAAGCCTGTACTCTGCTCTTGATGTCATCATTCTGTACGGCTCATTTGTACCCTTTGTCACAAGATCATCTATAAGTACACCTATATATGCCTGCGATCTGTCCAAAACGACCGGTTCTTTTCCCAAGAACTTTCTTGCCGCATTTATTCCTGCAATTATCCCCTGGGCTGCTGCCTCCTCATATCCTGAGCTTCCATTTGCCTGTCCTGCACTGAAAAATCCTGATATATTTTTAAATTCCAATGATGCTTTTAACTGCAACGGATTTATACAGTCATATTCGATAGCATAAGCATTCCTCACGATTGCTGCGTGTTCAAGCCCCGGAACTGTATGGTACATTCTGTACTGCACATCCTCTGGCAGTGAACTTGACATTCCACCTATATACATCTCATTTGTGTATAGACCCTCAGGCTCTAAAAATACCTGATGTCTTTTTTTGTCAGCAAATCTAACAACTTTATCCTCTATTGACGGACAATATCTGGGACCCGTTCCCTTTATATTTCCAGAGTACATTGGCGACCTGTCAATATTTTCTCTAATAATTTCATGTGTTTCTTCGTTAGTGTAGGTAAGCCAGCACGATACCTGCTCTCTCTCCAACTCTTCAGGTGTGTTTGTAAATGAAAACGGAACTATATTTTCATCACCTTTCTGCTCCTCCATTTTAGAAAAGTCAATCGTTCTCTTATCAACTCTTGCCGGTGTACCCGTTTTAAATCTTCTAAGCTCTATTCCGAGGTCTAAAAGCGACTGACTGAGACTGTTAGCCGCACTTAGTCCATTAGGACCTGTATATTGGCTTACATCACCATATATACATCTTGCCTTTAAATATGTTCCCGTACACATGATAACAACATTGCAAGGGTAAATTGCATCAGAAGTTGTCTTAACCCCCGCAACTTTTCCATCTTCCACAAGCACCTGTGCAACCTCACCCTGTTTTATCGTGAGATTATCCGTATTTTCAAGCACTCTTCTCATTGAATTACTGTAATTTTTTTTATCAGCCTGTGCCCTTAAAGAGTGAACAGCCGGACCTTTAGACATATTTAACATTTTCGTCTGAATAAATGTCCTGTCTATGTTTTTTCCCATCTCGCCACCGAGCGCATCTATCTCCCTAACCAAATGCCCTTTTGAACTTCCACCTACATTTGGATTACACGGCATCATTGCAATACTGTCAACGCTAACCGTAAATATAAGCGTTTTTAAGCCAAGCCTTGCTGTCGCTAAAGCAGCTTCGCAGCCGGCATGACCTGCACCTATTACAACCGCATCATAACTTTCATAAGTATATGGCATTTTCTTAACCTCCATCTTATTTTCCCATACAAAATTCTTTAAATATTTTATTGACTAAATCCTCTGATGCCGTTTCACCGTTTATCAGACCAAGTCCCTTATAAGCATCCATCATATCTATTGTAAAGAAATCCTCCGGCATTTCATCGTCTATTGCCTGCAGCACGGCATCTATGCTTTCTATTGCAGCCATAACCGCCTCTTTATGCCTTATACCTGTCAAATGTACTTGATCGTTAAACGATATATCTCCGTCAAGGAATGAATTATTAACATAATCTTCTAACTCTTTCATTCCCTGTTTTGTCTCATTAGAAAATGTAATACATTCCCAGTCAAGCCTTTTTTGAATATCGTTGACAGTCGTAACCGGGTTAAGATCAGACTTATTCATTAATATTACACCCTTTTTCTGCTGCAATATATCAATTATCTGGAAATCTGCATCATCCAGTTTTTCACTTGAATCAACAACATATATTATAAAATCACATTTATCTGCATACTCTATTGCTTTATTTACACCGATATTTTCTACAACATCATCCGTTTCATGTATTCCTGCCGTATCCACAAGATTTAAAATAACATCCCCAAGCTTAACTCGCTCCTCAAGAATGTCCCTTGTCGTACCTGCTACATTTGTGACAATGGCTCTTTCCTCATCGAGAAGCAGATTCATAAGCGAAGACTTTCCGGCATTTGGTTTTCCTACTATAACCGTATTTATCCCCTCTGACTTCATTCTGCCATCATCAAAATGCTCAACAAGCTCATTAAGCTTATCTTTATCCCTCTCAAGTTTATCTCTTAATTCAAACCTAAACTTTCCAAGGTCATAATGTTCAGGGTCGTCAAGTGCAGCTTCTATATATCCCATATCATAAAGTATATCCTGCCTTATATCTTCAATATATTTTGATAAATTTCCTTCAAGCTGGCTCAGTGCACTGTCTAAAGCATAATTATTTTCAGATGATATAAGCTTCATTACAGCCTCAGCCTGTGCAAGATCTATTCTTCCATTAAAAAATGCCCTTTTGGTAAATTCACCCGGCTCAGCAAGAGCAGCCCCGTTTTTCAGTACCGTTTCCAAAATCTTTTTTACTATAAATGGCCCTCCGTGTGAATCAATCTCTATCACATCTTCCCTTGTATAACTGTTAGGTTTTTTCATAACCAAAACCATAACCTCGTCTACAACTTTCCCCTCATCAACGATAAATCCATAATGTATCGTATGTGTATCTGTTTTTTCAAAAAATTTATCATCAGACTGCACATCTTCTTTCTCACATTCTGATGACAGGTCTATCTGACTTCTTTTTCTAAATATCTTACCGGCGATAGTCATAGCATCATCTCCGCTTATTCTTATTACTCCTATTCCACCGCCCATTCCACTTGCAATACTCGCAATAGTTTTTGTATGCATCAAAACCTCCAAATTTAATATAAAGCAAAAGGGACTGAAAACCAGCCCCTTTCCTTATTCATAGTTACCATCTGCCAGCAACTATTCTCCGTCTGTTGCATTTTTTGTTTCATCAAGAACTACATCTTTATTTTCATCGTATCTGTTATAATTTTTCCTATATGAATTATTATACTTTTTATAACCACCATTATTTCTGTATCTTGATTTATTACCATAACCATACTTTTTCTTCTTGTCGTATTCCTTTTCAAAGCCCGGCTTTAAAGAAATAACAACTTTTCTATATGGCTCCTCACCTTCACTGTGAGTTTCAACATATTTATCATTCTGAAGTGTAGAATGAATCACTCTTCTCTCATAAGGATTCATCGGCTCTAAAATAACACTCTTATGAATCCTCTTAACCTTATGTGCAAGATTTCTTGCAAGATTTTCAAGAGTTTCCTTTCTTCTCTGACGATAATTTTCTGTATCTATCTTTACTTTAACATACTCTTCTGTCTTTTTGTTTATCACAAGACTTACAAGATACTGAAGCGAATCAAGTGTAACGCCTCTCTTACCGATGAGCATCCCCATCTCATCTCCTGAAAGTTCAATATTCATCTGATTTTCAACTTCATTATATTCAATTTCAATATCGACATTCATCTCCATTGCCTTGAATACATCATTTAAGAATTCTACCGCTGTTTCTCTTATATCATCAAGCTTTTTGACACGGATAACAGCAGCTTTACTGAATAATCCAAGTATTCCTGAACTTCCTTCTTCTAAAACTTCATATTCCACTTTGTCACTTGTAGTTTCCAGTTCAACCAATGCATTTGTCAATGCATCATCAACTGTTTTTCCTGTAAATTCTCTCCAATCTGACATATTCTCCTCCATTTCCATAACAGTCAATGCGATTATTGATATTCACACTAAGTGTTATAAACAACAACCTTACTTTTTCTTCCCTGTCTGGCTTTTACCGCTGCTCTGCGAATTTATACGATATTCTTTCTTATCTTTGTCACCGGTATCACGAGCCAGCATATTTGCATAAGCCGCTATACTGCCTTTTTTATAATTCTTGTTTCCGCCATTATTAGGTGAGTCTTTTTTACTGACTGTATTTGCATTTTTATTTATCCCGCTGTTTTTATTTGAACTCTTAGCCTGCGTGGTCTTATTGTTAATGGAACTCGTCCTCTGTTTAGCTATATCCTGCATTGTGTTATTAGGATCAAGCCCCATCTTTTCCATGCGCTTTTTATTCTTCTCAACATTTTTTGCCATCTCGGCATCCATATCTATCTTTGAGAAATAGACATTTATTCCAATTCCCTGGAATATACGAAATACATTACCTGCAACCCAGTATATACCAACACCTATTGGGAACATAAAACACATCAGACCGGTAATAAATGGCATTACATTGTTCATAGTCTTCATAGACTGTGCCGTAGGATTGTCTGATGCATCCGGCTGCTGTGTTCCTGCCATACTTATCTTCGTGCTGAGTATCTGTGTCACCACCGATAAAATCGGAATAATAACACTTACACTCTTTATTGCCGGAGTATCTGCAATATTCAACCCTAAGAATGTGTTGATATGCTTTGATTTTTCTGCTACTTCCATAATAGCTGTCTTTAAATCAGGGCACTTTGCTGCAAGCTGTGTCCATGCATTCGTATTGAACTGTCCAAGTACATCTACAAAATAACTTATATTATCACTATTTTTTGCTGCTGATACAGCATTTGTAACAACATATGTGCTTGATGAAACCATCTTTGAGAGCTGCTCAACGCTTACTCCCGCACTTTTAATCTGCTGTGCGATTCCGCTGTAAACATCATATACTTGAGGTACATATGCCGGAATATTATAAATAACACGATATAACGCAAATAATATAGGAAATGTTATCAGCATAGGCAGACATCCGCTTGCCGGACTTACTCCATATTTCTGATACACTGCCTGAGTTTCTAAAGACATCTTCTGCTGTGATGCCTGATCTTTCTTATTTTTATATTTTTTCTGAATCGCCTGAATTTCAGGATTCATTATCATCGACATTTTTGAGAATTTCTGCTGTTTGATCTGCATTGGCATCATCAGACCATTTACCAAAAATGTAAACAAAATCATACAAATTCCTGTATTCTCAATACCGAAATTCGCCAATAAAGCATATAATGCCTGTAAAATATAACCCAGAACTCTCGCTATCGGTCCTAAAATAGCACCTTGGTAAGTTGTTAAAATTACATTCATAAATTATAAGTCCTCCTGTGCCAAATCAAAGGGGAATCTCAAGGAACCGGATCGTACCCGCCCTTCGCAAAAGGATGACACCTCAAAATTCTTTTTACAGCCAAAAAACTCCCTTTAAAAAAACCATACTTTTCCAGTGCTTCTATCGCATATTGCGAACAAGTAGGTGTATATATACACGTCGGTCTTCCTTTCAAGGGAGATATATATTTACGATATATTTTTATTATAAATACAAGTATTGATTTCATAGTTGATCATCTCTTAAAATTTTATGCATCTTACCCAAATGTAAAAATGCACTTGCAATATCACTATACTTTTTACCTTTAGCTGTATTTCTAGCAATTATAACAATGTCATAACCCCTGGCAAACTTTTCTTCATTTAATCTGATACTCTCTCTTATCAATCTGGTAACCCTATGCCTGACAACACTGTTTCCAACTTTTTTACTGACTGTAATCCCATATCTGTTATTACTGCTGCCATTTTTTAGTATATACATAACCAAATATCTGTTGGCATAGGATTTACCATGATGATATACATTTAAAAATTCAAAATTTTTTGAAATCGATATAAACACAACTTTTCCCTCTACAAAGGCAAATCTTTATGATAGAAGAAAAGGTCACATAAATGCGACCTATGCGGATAACTTATGTCTTCCTTTTGCTCTTCTGCTTGCTAATACTTTTCTTCCATTAGCTGTCTGCATTCTCTTTCTAAAACCATGAACCTTTGATCTTGATCTTTTCTTTGGCTGAAATGTCATCTTCATTACAAAACACCTCCTTTATTTCTACTTCTACGCATATAATCACGCATATCACATATTATATTAGCAAAAGAGCAATTCGTCAAGTAAAATTCTTGATTTTAGATGAATTTAAGAAATGAAAGGCTGAACTGTTACGAATTTAATAAAACCAGTGCTATTAGTTTTATAAACTCCGCTGGTACACAGATATTTATATAGCATGATAAATTTAAACATTCCAAAATAACAATATTTACCCATATATCCGATTAATATAAACACTGTTAATATTAACATTAAAATCACATTATTTAACACATTTTCAACAGTTTTATTCACAAGTTAATACTGTTAATCAAAAAAATTGTTTATATGTTGATTGTATCAATAACATATTATAATAGGAAGAAACTTTTTTATTTCTATTTCCACAATTAATATTCCACATTAATAATCAACATCATTAACATAGCTGTTTATATAGTGTAAAGTCCTATAAATACTGTATTTGAGAATGTTGATAAAATGTATGTTCGTCAAGAGTTATGAACAAAATGTGCACAATTTGTGGATAACTCTCCCTCTATGCAACATACTTTCAACAGTTATCCACAAAGTTATTAACATTATCCACTTTTTTGCCGAAATTTCGTGTTTTTTTGTCTTTTCTAATAAATAACAAGTTATGCACAATTTTTGTTAATTTAGTGTTGATAACTGTTAATTAGTTATAAATTTCAGTTTTAACTTCATTTTCAACATTATTAACAACATATCAACAGTTTTTATTAACATCTATGCACTTTTGTTGATAATAACTTGTATTTTATGCCTTTTTGAGATAAAATGATTATATATGATGTGTTATTAGTGCCTATTTTATCTTTATTTAGATAGGTTATTAACATTTTGGAAATTTTTAAGAAATGAGGTACAAAGTCTTGGAAAATGAACTTTATGAAAGATGGGACGAAATCCTTGAGCGGATGAAAGTGGATTTTGATATTTCTGATGTATCCTATCGTACTTTCATTAAAAAATTAAGTTTGTATGGCGTAAAAGACAATACTATTACCATATTAATAGATGATACAAGCATTGGAAGCAACAGCAAACAGTTTATTGAACAGAAATACAACACTTTTCTTTCTGTTGCGATTGAAGAAGTTACTAATGTTCATTATGAACTTACCTACATTTCTTTAACTGAGCTTGATGCCAAAAATTCCACTAATATGCCTGAAAAAGAAGAAAAAAAAGTGAGGTTGAACCCATCCATTAACCCAAACTACACCTTTGACACTTTTATTGTCGGCGACAACAATGACTATGCCCATGCTGCATCTTTGAAAGTAGCCGAAGAACCCGGTGATACTTACAACCCTCTTTTTATATATGGAGGTGCCGGACTCGGTAAAACCCATCTGATGCACGCCATCGCCAACTATATTTTGGAGCACGACAAGACCAAAAAGGTCGTTTATGTTACAAGCGAAACTTTTACAAACGAAATAGTTGATGCCGTTCGAGACAGCAAAAATGAACATTCCACGGCACGTCAGGATTTTAGAAATAAATATAGAACGGTTGATGTACTCCTTATAGATGATATTCAGTTTATTGAAGGAAAAGAAGCTACGCAGCTTGAATTTTTCCATACATTTAATCATCTTCATGGTTTAGGAAAACAAATTATCATATCCAGCGATAAACATCCTTCTACAATGACTACGCTAGAAGAACGTCTTCGTTCCCGTTTTGAGATGGGACTTACTGTTGATATAAAAACGCCTACCTATGAGACAAGAATGGCGATTCTCCGCAAAAAAGTCATCGAGGAAAATATTGCTATAGACGATTCTATATTAGATTACATTGCTTCTAATATAATATCAAACATACGAGAGTTACAGGGTGCCATAAATAAAGTAATCTCTTTTTCAAACCTATGCGGTAAAGAAGTCACAATGGAACTTGCCAAAGAAGCTTTGTCAGATATGATAAATCCGAATATGAAACGACAAATAACCATTGATTATATTACCGAGACTGTTGCAGATCATTTTGGAATTACAGTTAAAGACCTTATGTCTACTAAGCGTAATTCAAATATTGCATTTCCTCGTCATATCTGTATGTATTTATGCCGCCAGCTTACAAGCAGTCCGCTTGCAGAAATTGGTAATAAACTTGGCAACAGACATCATTCTACTATACTTCATGGTATTGAAATAATAGAGAAGAAATTAAATGATCCGGACAACAATGAGGATCTTATAAAAACTCTTGATGTCCTGAATAAGAAAATTGACCCTCAATGATCTTTTAATTAAGTTTTACTTTATATAAGTAATAACATTTACAGTTTATATCCGACTATGGATGTAATCTGTGTATGTTTGTTGATATAAAATTGACATATCGACAATTTTTGTTGATACAGATTAACATTTTCCCAATTTTCACTTTTGTAATTGTGGATAATTTATCAGTTATCAACATCAATTCAGATTTTGTTAAGATAGTTATCCATACTGACTAATTCAGTATCCACAGTGGTTTGAGGTACTTTTCAACTTATCAACACCCCCTACTGCTGCTACTGCTGAATTTACTATTATTATTTTTTATTTTTTTTCTAAAAAAGTTTTGAAGGGAGTTATACACAATGAACATCATTTGTGATAAAAGTAAATTACTCGATGGTATAAATATTGTTCTTAAAGCTATTCCGGGGAAATCAACTATGGCAATCTTAGAATGTCTTGTTATTGAAGCTGAGAATAATATTATTAAGCTTATTGCCAATGACCTTGAGATTGGTATTGAAACTGTAATTGAAGGTCAAATTGTTGAAGAAGGTAATGTTGCTATAGGAGCAAAAGTATTTTCAGACATTATTCGTAAATTACCATCTGAGCAGGTAGAGATTAATGTTAATGAAAACTATCAATTATTTATTAAATGTGGAAAGGCAAAGTTCAATATTGCAGCTAAACCTACAGATGAATTTCCATACCTCCCACAGATTGTTAAAGAAAAACATGTAGAAATATCTCAATTTACGCTTAAAGATATTATCAGACAGACTGTCTTTAGTATTTCTGATAATGAAAATACTAAAGTTATGACAGGCGAATTATTTGAGATTACTGATAATAAATTAAAGGTTGTTTCTCTTGATGGACATAGAATATCTATAAGAAATGTTGAGTTAAACAACTCCTATGACAATATCAGCGTTATTATTCCAGGTAAAACGCTCATTGAGATTAACAAGATTCTTAATGGAGGTGTTGATGATATTGTTAAGATTTATTTTACGGACAAGCATATACTTTTTGAATTTGAAAATACAGTAGTTCTCTCAAGACTTATAGAGGGTGAGTATTATAAAATAGATAAGATGCTTTCAAGTGATTATGAAACTAAGATTACTGTAAATAAAAAAGAAATGCTCGACAGTATTGACAGAACAACTCTTCTCATGAAGGAATCTGAAAAGAAACCTGTTATTATTGATATAAAGGACAATAGTATGGGACTTGCAATGAATTCGTCTATTGGTTCTATGGATGAAGAAATAGATGCAGTTAAGGAAGGTAAAGATATTCTTATCGGCTTTAATCCACGATTCTTAATTGATGCATTAAGGGTTATAGATGATGAGGAGATTACGCTTTATATGATAAATCCAAAAGCTCCGTGCTTTATCAGAGATAAGGATGAAAGCTATATTTATCTCATATTACCTGTTAATTTTAATTAAAATGATTGGAGGCTGAAATGGAAGCAATACAGATTAGTGATGAATTTATAAAACTTGGTCAGGCTCTTAAACTTGCAAATCTTGTATCATCAGGTGTTGAAGCAAAGATAGTCGTTCAAAATGGTGAGGTTAAAGTTAATGGCGAAGTTGATACAAGAAGGGGAAGAAAACTTTATCCTCAGGATGTATTTGAGTATGACGGAAAGCAAGTTACTGTTATCGGGGAGTAAGGTGGAATGTTATGAAGATTGATTCAATAGAGGTGGGAAATTTCAGAAATTATGATTCTGCCAGACTTGATTTTCATGAGCATACTAATATTTTGTATGGTGACAATGCTCAGGGAAAAACCAACATACTGGA
The DNA here is from genome assembly GCF_003477845.1 of Clostridium sp. AF34-13. Classification (NCBI taxonomy): domain Bacteria; kingdom Bacillati; phylum Bacillota; class Clostridia; order Eubacteriales; family Clostridiaceae; genus Clostridium; species Clostridium sp. AF34-13. Next base: position 8,074 of record NZ_QUEB01000016.1, on the reverse strand, counting down.
ATCTGTCTTTGTAGCCGGAACTACCAAATCTCATAAGGGAAGTAATGATAAGGAACTCATAAAAATAGGCTGTGACGAAGCTCATATCCGTATGTTTATAACCAAGCGTGGAGTGTCACACCGTATAGATATGCATCTTAGAAAAAATAAGGCGAAGGGAATTGCGATTGACGGAATACCTATCAGACGGTCAAGTGAGCTGTTAGGCATGGTAAATATCATCTTTTTTTCACCGGAGGATTTAAAAATAGTCAAGAATGGACCGTCAGAGAGGAGAAGATTTGTAAATCTCGAATTGTCACAGCTTGACAATGTATATCTTTATGATCTTGGAGAATACAATAAAGTGCTTCACCAGCGAAACAAGCTTTTAAAACAGATGATTTATGAGCCGTCACTTATTGATACGCTTGATATATGGGACGAACAGCTTGTAAATTATGGTATCAGGATAATAAAAACCCGTACAAAATTTTTACAGATGCTTTCTGAGATTGTGACTAAATACAATTCAAGGCTGACCGGCGGAAAAGAGCGGGTTGAAGTTTTTTATGAGCCGGATGTATCATGGGAAAATTTTGCAGACAAGCTTAAGCAGACAAGAAAAAAGGATTTGCATTTTTGTAATACAGGTGTTGGACCTCACAGAGATGATATATGTTTCATGAATGGAGATATAGATATTCGCAGATTTGGTTCACAGGGACAGCAAAGAACTTGTGCCTTGTCTTTAAAACTTGCGGAGATAGAACTTGTAAAAAAGATAATAGGTGATACACCTGTATTATTACTTGATGATGTGTTGTCAGAGCTTGACAGGAACAGACAAAATTTTTTGATGGAAAGCATAAGTGACATACAGACGATAGTTACCTGTACCGGACTTGAAGAATTTATAGACAAAAGTCTTGCTTTAGACAGAATTTTTAAAGTGACAGATGGTACAGTAAAGATAGAAAAATAAAGTGGAGAGTATTTAGAAGTAATGCAGTTAGCAGGAAATGGAGGAAAAGATGGGAACAGAAGTTAATGGTGAATACGGTGCAGACCAGATTCAGATATTAGAGGGACTTGAGGCTGTGCGTAAAAGACCTGGTATGTATATTGGAAGTACATCTGTAAGAGGACTTCATCATCTGGTCTATGAGATAGTAGATAATTCGGTTGATGAGGCGCTGGCTGGATATTGTACGGAGATAGAGGTATCAATAAATGAGGATAATTCCATCTGTGTAAAGGACAATGGTCGTGGAATTCCTGTAGGTATAAACAAAAAAGCAGGACTGCCTGCGGTAGAAGTTGTATTTACAATCCTTCATGCCGGAGGTAAGTTCGGAGGCGGTGGATACAAAGTATCAGGTGGTCTCCACGGTGTAGGAGCATCTGTTGTAAATGCTTTGTCGGAATGGCTTGAGGTTACAATTCACAAGGACGGAAAAATGTATAGGCAGAGATATGAGCGTGGAAAAGTAATGTATCCGCTCAAAGTGGTCGGAGATACGACAAAGAGAGGAACAGAGGTTGTATTTTTACCTGACAAAGAAATTTTTGAAGAAACTGTTTTTGATTTTGATACGCTCAGGCAGAGACTTCGTGAGATGGCATTTCTTACAAAGGGAATAAAGATAATACTTATAGATAAAAGACTTGAAGAGCCTAAGATAAGAGCTTTTCACTATGAGGGCGGTATTAAGGAGTATGTTGACTATTTAAATAAAAGTCAGACACCAATCTATGATGATGTTATCTACTGTGAGGGAATTAAAAACAACATATATGTTGAAGTTGCAATGCAGCACAATGATTCATATACAGAAAGTACATACAGCTTTGTAAATAATATCACGACACCTGAGGGAGGAACACATCTTACAGGCTTTAGAAATGCCCTTACAAAGTGCTTTAACGATTATGCGAGAACAAACAAACTTCTCAAAGACAGCGAGCCTAATCTTGCCGGTGAGGATATTAGAGAGGGACTTGCAGCAATCGTCAGTATAAAGATTTCTGAACCTCAGTTTGAAGGTCAGACTAAACAGAAACTTGGAAACAGTGAGGCGAGAGGTGCTGTTGAGAGTGTAATGAGTGAACAGCTTACCTACTTCCTTGAGCAAAATCCTCAGATTGCAAAGATTATCTGTGACAAAGCTATACTTGCACAGAGAGCAAGGGATGCTGCGAGAAAGGCAAGAGATCTTACAAGAAGAAAGACTGCACTTGAAAGCACAAGTCTTCCGGGAAAACTTGCAGATTGCAGTGATAAAGACCCAAAGAATTGCGAGATTTACATAGTCGAGGGAGATTCAGCCGGTGGAAGTGCAAAGACTGCAAGAAACAGGGCAACACAGGCGATACTTCCGCTTCGTGGTAAGATATTGAATGTTGAGAAATCAAGACTTGACAAGATTCTTGTAAACAATGAAATAAAAGCAATGATAACGGCATTTGGTACTGGTATCGGGGAGGATTTTGACATATCAAAGCTAAGATATGATAAAATAGTCATAATGACTGATGCCGATGTAGACGGTGCTCATATTGCAACACTTATGCTTACATTCCTTTACAGATTTATGCCTGAACTTATCAAGCAGGGACATGTATATCTTGCACAGCCGCCTCTTTACAAAGTAGAGAGAAACAAGGTCGTGCACTATGCTTATGATGACAATGAGCTTGCACAGATACTTGCAGAGATAGGACGAGACAGCAATAACAAGATACAGCGTTACAAAGGTCTTGGAGAGATGGATGCAGAGCAGCTCTGGGATACAACAATGGACCCTGAAAAGAGAATACTTCTCCGTGTAAACATGGACAATGATTCTGAGGCGGAAATGAATGTAGTATTTAATACATTGATGGGCGACAAAGTAGAGCCGCGTCGCCAGTTCATTGAGGAAAATGCTAAGTATGTAAGAAATTTAGATATATAGCGTAAAAATCAATATATTCAGGATTTGTGCTTTGCACAAACTTGTTGTGTGCAAAACAGCACAGGATTAGTATGAAAATCAGCAAAATGCAGAAATGAGGATGAAAATGGACGAAAATATCTTTGATAAGATTAATGAAGTTGACCTTAAAAAGACCATGGAGACCTCATACATAGATTACGCAATGTCGGTAATAGCTGCGAGAGCTTTACCGGATGTAAGGGACGGTCTAAAGCCTGTTCAAAGGCGTATTATGTATGCCATGATAGAATTAAATAACGGACCTGACAAGCCACACCGTAAATGTGCCCGTATTGTCGGTGATACTATGGGTAAATATCATCCACACGGTGACAGCTCTATTTATGGAGCACTTGTAAATCTTGCTCAGGACTGGTCTACAAGATACCCTCTTGTTGACGGACATGGAAACTTTGGCTCGGTTGACGGTGATGGGGCAGCAGCCATGCGTTACACTGAGGCAAGACTTAGCAAGATTTCAATAGAGATGCTTAGAGACATCAAGAAAGATACTGTTGATTTTATACCGAACTTCGATGAGACTGAAAAAGAGCCTGTTGTACTTCCGTCAAGATTTCCGAATCTTCTTGTAAACGGAACAAGTGGTATCGCAGTAGGTATGGCAACAAATATTCCGCCTCACAATCTCCGTGAGGTTATTGACGGTGTCGTAAAGATAATAGACAACTATGAGATAGACAAAGAAACTGAGATAGAAGAATTATTAAAAATAATAAAAGGACCTGATTTCCCAACGGGAGCAGAGATACTTGGAACAAGCGGCATTGAGCAGGCTTACAGAACAGGAAGGGGCAAGATAAGAGTTCGTGCTGTTTCAAACATAGAGCCTATGGAAAACGGCAAAAACAGAATTGTTGTGACTGAACTTCCGTACATGGTAAACAAGGCAAAACTCATAGAAAAAATATCCGAGCTTCACAGGGATAAGAGAGTTGACGGAATAACAGACCTTAGAGATGAGACAAGCCGAGAGGGTATGCGTATTTGTATCGAGCTTAGACGAGATGTAAATCCAAACATAGTTCTTAACCAGCTTTATAAGCATACCCAGTTACAGGACACATTTGGTGTTATCATGCTTGCACTTGTAAATAATGAGCCTGTCGTAATGAACCTTTTGCAGATGCTTCAGTATTATCTGAAACATCAGGAGGAAGTCGTTACCAGAAGGACGCAGTATGACTTAAACAAGGCTGAGGAAAGAGCACATATCGTAGAGGGACTGCTTATTGCCCTCGACAACATAGACGAGGTAATACAGCTTATAAGAGCCTCAAAAACAGCAGCAGAGGCTAAAGAAAAGCTTATGGATAGATTTTCTCTGTCTGAACCGCAGGCAAACTCCATTGTCGAGATGCGTCTTCGTGCACTCACAGGTCTGGAAAGAGAAAAACTTGAAAATGAATATGCAGAATTAAAGAAAGTAATTGAAGAATACAGGGCAATCCTTGCAGACCGCAAGGTATTACTTGGTGTTGTCAAAAAAGAGATTATTGAAATCCGTGACAAATACGGTGATGACAGAAGAACATCTATCGGATATGATGAATTTGACATATCAATGGAGGACCTTATACCAAACGAAAATACGGTCATCACAATGACAAAACTCGGATATATCAAGCGTATGTCAGTAGACAACTTTAAGAGCCAGCACCGTGGCGGTAAGGGCATAAAGGGAATGCAGACGATAGATGATGATTATATCGAAAATATGCTTATGACAACGACACACCACTATATAATGTTCTTTACAAACAAAGGAAGAATGTATAGGCTTAAGGTGTATCAGATACCTGAATGTGGCCGTACAGCGAGAGGAACAGCAATAATCAATCTTATTCAGCTTATGCCTGAGGAGAAGATAACAGCGGTTATAACGCTCCGTGATTATGACGAAAATAAATATCTCTTTATGGCAACAAAGAAAGGTATTGTAAAGAAAACATCCATAATGGAATATGTCAATATTAGAAAATCAGGACTTCAGGCGATAAACCTCAGGGAGGACGATGATCTGATAGAAGTTAAAGTCACTGACAACACAAAGGACATCTTTCTTGTCACAAAGCATGGTCAGTGTATCAGATTTGATGAAAATGATGTAAGAACGACAGGACGAGTATCTATGGGTGTTATAGGTATGAATCTTTCATATGATGATGAAGTAGTCGCAATGCAGTTAAATACCCAGGGAACGCATATGCTTATAGTATCAGAGTACGGAATGGGCAAGAGAACGGATATAGATGAATTTACCGTACAGCACCGTGGCGGAAAAGGAATTAAGTGCTATAAGATTACCGAAAAGACAGGTAATGTAGTTGCAGCCAAAGCCGTAAATGAAGATACAGAAGTTATGATTATCAATACAGAGGGTATAATCATACAGCTTATGGTAAGTGAAGTGTCAGTTCTTGGGCGTATCACATCGGGCGTAAAGATGATCGAGATGGATTCGGAAAATAAAGAAGTCGTTGTAGCAAGTATGACTCGTGTAAGAGAAACAATTCCTGAAGAAGTTGAGAATGGTCTTATCGAGGAAGATGAAATAAAATAATAAATCTTATTAGCCCGGTTTAATATGACCGGGCTATATTGAAATATATTAAAAAGATTTAATCTAAGAAAGAGGGATAAAATGAGAGAAGTTTCAACAGATGAAATCACAAAGAACATTAAGGAAATGTGTATAGAAGCGAACTATATACTTTCGGATGATGTAAAAAATAAAATAATAAATTCGGCAGCAGTCGAAAATTCAGAAATTGGAAAAAAAATATTGAGCCAGCTTGAAGAAAACATGGAAATTGCTGAAAGGGAGCAGATTCCAATATGTCAGGACACAGGTATGGCAGTCGTATTTATAAAAATCGGTCAGGAAGTACATATAACAGGCGGAAGTCTTGAGGATGCCATAAATCAGGGTGTCAGAGAGGGATATACAGAGGGGTATTTAAGAAAGTCAGTAGTAAAAGACCCGCTTATAAGAGAAAACACAAAAGACAACACACCTGCAATAATACATTATGAGATAATTCCGGGTGACAAAGTAGAGATAACCGTGGCACCAAAAGGATTTGGAAGCGAAAATATGAGCAGGGTATGTATGTTAAAGCCAGCCGATGGCATAGAGGGGGTTAAAAATGCCGTTATAGAGACAGTAAAACTTGCAGGACCAAATGCGTGCCCTCCTGTGGTGGTCGGAGTAGGAATAGGCGGAACATTTGAGAAATGTGCACTGCTTGCCAAAAAAGCACTCACAAGAGATATAAACAGTGAAAGCAGCATAGAATATGTCGCAGAACTTGAAAATGAACTTTTAGACGAGATAAACAATCTTAATATAGGACCAGGTGGACTTGGGGGTAAGATAACGGCACTCGGTGTAAATATCGAGACTTACCCGACACATATAGCGGGACTTCCTGTTGCCATAAATATGTGCTGTCATGTAAACCGTCATAAAAAGAGAATATTGTAAAAATTATAAATTTTCACACCTGAAATTTATGGCTTACATATGCTATGCACAAAAAATATTGCAAAAATGTGATTCATAAGTATTGTATATAAGGGCTTGAAATTTGTTTCTGAGCAAAAAATGTTTTTATGGCGGATGGAAATTTGAGATTGACCGTGCCAAAAGCAAGAAATATTTTAATGTTAAAAGTCAGGAAAATTGAGTTTTAGAAAAAATAATTAAACGAAATATAAGGAAATGAGGGATAAAATGGACAGATATATAAATGCACCAATAGATAATGAAATTGTAAATTCATTAAAAGCAGGAGATTGTGTATATATAACGGGAACAATCTATACTGCGAGAGATGCGGCACATAAGAGAATGTATGAAGCAATAAAAAATGGTGAGAACATACCATTTGAACTTAAGAATAACATAATTTATTATCTCGGACCATCTCCGGCGAGAGAAGGACAGGTCATAGGCTCAGCAGGACCAACTACAAGCAGCCGAATGGACAAATATACACCATTGCTGCTTGAGCATGGATTAAAGGGAATGATTGGCAAAGGAAAGCGTTCAGATAATGTCATAGAATCAATGTATAAGAATAATGCAGTATATTTTGCAGCAATAGGTGGGGCCGGTGCATTATTATCAAAATGCATAAAAAAAGCGGAAGTAATAGCATATGATGATCTTGGAACAGAAGCTATAAGAAAACTCGAAGTAGAAAATCTGCCGGCAATAGTTGTAATAGATAATAAAAAGAATAATATGTATGAGTCACATAAATAGTTATCATGTTGTAAAGTAAAATGTTATATAAGCTCAAAAAGGGCAAATAAAAAATAAAAAAAATAAAAAAAGTGATTGACAAGTAGTCATAAAATTGATATACTAGGTATTGCTCAGCGGAAAAACGCTGAATGGAGAAATACTCAAGAGGCTGAAGAGGCGCCCCTGCTAAGGGTGTAGGTCGTTCACGCGGCGCGAGGGTTCAAATCCCTCTTTCTCCGTTGTGGTTTATTCCACTAAATTTCAATTTATTGGACGGTCGTGAGACGAGATACAAAAGATTGAAAAAAGTTCTTGACAATGTCGAAAAGATGTTGTAAGATACATATCGCTGTCGCAAAAAGCGATAAGAAACAAAGCGTGAAAGCAAAAAGTTTCTTGTTGGTGCGAAAGCAGGAAATCAAAAAGATTTCCAAAATTTTATTTTTTGAAAGATTTCAAAAAATAAAATAAAAAAGTTCTTGACAAGCTAAAGCAAAAGTGATAAGATATATATTGCTGACGCAAACAGCAAGTCAGTAACACTGATAAAGAAATGTCAGTGTAAAAAAGGTCAGATAAAGACCTGGAACCTTGATAATTGAACAGTAA